>JAADFC010000116.1 GCA_013153105.1 Thermoproteota archaeon | reverse complement strand
CACGAAGATACCTACCCTTAAGCCGCGCCACATCCACAAACCCGTCATCCCTCACCGGCGCGCCCATCGAGCGAAGCTGCTCCGCCAGCCCACGGCTAGGGCGGAAGAGCACACGGCCCCGGGTAGGCTTGACCAGCCGCAGCAACGCCTTACCCGTGGTAGTCTTCCCGCAGCCGCTCTCGCCAACCAGACAGAATACCTCGCCCTCACGTATCGCGAACGAGACCCCATCCACGGCGTGCACGTACCTGCGCGGACGCCGGGTAAGCAGCTCGGTAAGGCTACGCCTCAGGGGGAACCAAACATAGAGGTCCTCCACGCGTACCACGTCGCCGCCCAGCTGCCTCCTCTCAGACAGGCTGACCACGCCAATCGACAAGGCCACACACCACCCCTACACCCAGGGAAGCCCCAAGGGAACCGAGACACGCGGCCCCCGCAGCCCGGGGGAAAGAGGGGGCTAGGAGCCTCCAGCCGCCTCTCCCATCATGCGGGCCTCCATCTTCTCTATCTCCTCAACGCCATCCCTGCTCCGCCAGCACGCCACGTAGTGGCCCTCGCCGAGCCTCTCCAGCGGCGGCTCCTCCCTCTCACACCTCTCCACCGCCACCGGGCACCTGGGGTGGAACCTGCAGCCGCTGGGCGGGTTGCGGAGGTCCGGCGGCGTGCCGGGGATGTAGCGCAGCACCCTCGGCCCCCGCAGCCTCGGGAATGACTGGAGGAGCAGGTAGCTGTACGGGTGCCTCGGCCTCCTCAACACTATGTCCGCGGGACCGTACTCGACGACCTTGCCCGCGTACATCACCATAACCTTGTCGGCCAGCTCCGCTATAATACCCAGGTCGTGGCTTATCAGTATGAAGCTTATCCCCTTCTCCCGCTGCAGCCTCTTCAGGAGGTTTAGTATCTGAGCCTGCACTATCACATCCAGTGCCGTCGTAGGCTCGTCAGCAATCACTATATCCGGCTCCAGCGAGAGCGCCATCGCGATAACCACACGCTGCTTCTGCCCTCCGCTAAGCTCGTGGGGGTACCGGTAGAAGATGCTCCGGTCAAGCCCTACGCTCTCCAGCAGCTCGAAAGCCCTAGCCCTAGCCTCCTCCTCGCTCATGCCGCCCTGCACGACCATCGTCTCAACCATCTGCCTGCCCACAGTGTAGACGGGGGTCAACACGTTCATAGCACCCTGGAATATCATGCTTATACGCTTCCACCGCACCCTCCTCCTCAGCTCCGCCTCGCTCAGCCTAGTGATATCCTCGCCATCAAGCCTGATGGCGCCGGAGACTATCCTACCCGGCGGAGGCACCAGCCCCAGCAGCCCCCAGGCCAGCGTGCTCTTCCCACTACCACTCTCCCCGGCTATCCCCAGCACCTCACCCTTCTCCAGGCTGAACGATACGCCGTCAACCGCCTTCACTATACCCTTCAGGGTGTAGTAGTATATCTTCACGTCCTCGACCTCGAGCAGCGCCACGGCCACGGCTCACCTCCTAAGCCTCGGGTTCAGTATACGGTCCAACGCACTGCCAATGAATATGAACGAGAGGCCCACCAGCGCTATAGCAAGGCCCGGCGGGACCACCCACCACCAGTACCCGTTCAGCGCCGCCTGCGCGTTCTGAGCCTCGTAGAGTATCTTGCCCCAAGTCAGTATCGACGGGTCGCCCACGCCCAGGAAGCTCAGCGAAGCCTCCGCGATAATCGCGCTCGGCACCGAGAGCGCTATCGAAGCGAACACGTACGGCAGCACCTGAGGCATCACGTAGAGCAGCAGGACACGCAGCGTCCTAGCGCCGAGCGCGATGGCGGACTCCACGTAGGGCTCCTGCCTTATCTGAAGCGCCATAGCACGCGTCACGAACGCTATGCCAGGCCAGCTGAACGCGACCAGAGCAAGTATTATAAGCCATATAGATGGCTTGAACAGCGCCGCCAACAGTATCAGTATAGGCAGCACCGGCAGCGAGTAGATAACCTGCGCTACACGCAGCATTACCTCGTCAACCATACCCCCGAAGTAGCCGCCGGTTATACCGTAGAGCGTGCCAAACATCACGCTGAGGAAGCTCGTGGCCAAGCCTATTATCAACGCCCACCTCACACCATAGAGGAGACCCTGCCAGAGATCGTGGCCGTACACGTCGGTGCCCATCAGCCCGTAGCAGCCGCCCACAACCACATACCTCGTAGGCACGAACTCGAAGCGCGCGCCCTCACCGTATGCGAGGAAGGTCATAACCCACCGGTACTCACCCTGCAGCACCCCCGAGCCCCTACCGGTCAGCAGGTAGCCCGTGAAGTTCTCGTCGAATATAGCACGGTACAGCCTCAACACTATGTTCGGCAGGTCGCCGAAGCTGACAGCGATGCCCTGCCTCATAAGCTCCGGCATCACATACCTCATGATAAGCCTCTGGTTGCCCGCAAGCCTCGACAGCTTAACCGGGTGCTCAGCAACGCTAGCATTGAACCTGGGGAAGCCACCCAGCACCGAGTCTATAGGCGCAGCCGAGCCCGGCGGCACAATGGTAACCGTAGACCCGTCCGGGCGCACCACCACGAGCTTGTCGACCGCCACTGGCCTCCTGGCGGTACTCACATAAGTAATGTTAGCGACTATAATCACGTCCGAAGGCGGCGTGGTACCGGTAACCTGTATCGGCGCTACCACAGTCACGTTAACATACGGCAGGCCCAGCCTCGGATCCTTACCCTGGGAGACATGTACCTCGACCGCCGACCCTGGGGCAAACACTGTCGGCTGATACTTCTCGCCCGTGAGCACCGAGGCCCAGCAGGGGGGCACCGCCTTGGGGTAGAGGGCGAACCACGCGTAGTTGTCCCAGTTCTCGATGACCTCGGGGTCGCCTATCAACGGGTAGGCTACAGCGGCGAATATGAACACTAGCAGCAGCGCGAGCCCTATCACGCCAAACCTGTCGCGCCGGTAGGCCTCCCAGAACCCGGCAATCCTATCCCGCAACGCCACCCCGAAGCCACCCCCGCCGACGCGCTAGGCTGTACGCTCAGTCCTAACCCTCGGGTCGAGCAGCACGTAGAGGAAGTCGAGTATGAATATGGTCAATATGAAGAAGAGCGTGGTCACGAACGTCGTAGCCATGAGAACCCTCGCCTCACCGTTAGTCAACGCTATCCAGTAGAGCAGCCCCATGCCAGGCCAGCCGAACACAGTCTCGCTTATAATAGCGCCGCCGAAGGAGCCCACCAGGGCCAGCGCCACCGAGGTCACGATAGGCGGGCTACTGGTGCGCAGCACATGCCCGTAGATTATGCGGCGCTCAGGCAGCCCCCGAGCCCGGGCTGCGAGCACGAAGTCCTGGTGCATCGTGTCCAGCACAATGTTACGCACGATATACGCCCAGCCGCCGAAGCTCACTAGCACAATAGTAAGCAGCGGCAGCGCCATATACTTGAGCCAGGTCGCAGCAACCATGAACCAGCGCTCCACCGCGTTGACATCCTGCGGGATAGCGCTCAGCGCCTCGAAGACGTCCTTCGACTGCGCAGGGAACCAGCCAAGATAGAACGAGAAGATTATGATGAACAGTATACCCACCCACCATAGGGGCAGGCTGTACGACACCATACCCATAGTCGAGACAACACGGTCCAGCAGGCTGCCAGGCCGCCTTGCCATGTACAAGCCCAGCATCAACCCGATGAAAGTGTTTATCAGCGTCGCGGTTGTGAACAGGATTACAGTGTTCTTCAGCGCTATCCGCACCTGCTCACCAATATCCTTGGTACCGAAATACACGTTCCTCGACTCCCCGAACTTGAACACTATACTCGACCGCGCCAGGTTGATAGTCTCCCGTATCATGTCCTGGACAGGGTTGCCCGTCAAGCCATACTTGGCCATAAGGTTCTTCTTAAGCTGCTCCGCCGCCTGCTCCAGCAGCTGGGGGTTCCCGCGGTACTGCTGCTGCAGCTGACGGTAGAGGAGAACATACTCCTCCTGCATCTGCCCCTGCTTCTGCTGGATAGTATAAGCTGCGAATATAAACGATATCAGGAATATAGCGACGAGTAGCGTGACAAACATGTTTATGAGCCGGGACACTATGAAGCGGCCCAGCCCCGCCAAGACCGCCAGAACCCCGGGCTAGCGGGTGGGAAAACCGGACGTACCTAATTAAACCTTGAGCTGCGCCCCCGACCCCACGCACATCACCTCCTCAAGAACAGTTGCAGAGCCCAGGAAGCGGAGGACGGCACCCGCACCAGCCCAGGCAGGCGTGGACACAGCCAACAAGGAGAACCGGGGGGTACGGTGAGAGAAGAGCGCAGTAGACAGCACGGGAGGCGGGAAAAACGCGGGGGAGAGCTGGGCCCCCAGCCTCACCGCCGTTAGGCGGCGGGCTTCCTCCGCATCATCAGCGCGGCAGCGGCTATGATTATTATTATCACTATGCCCGCCACCAGCGCGGTCGGGAAGCCGCCGGCCTGCGTCTGGGTCGGGGTCTGTGCTGGCTGCTGGGCGGTCTGCTGCGGCTGCTGGGTCTGCGTCGGAGTCTGCTGCTGGGTCGGCGTCTGAGTCTGGGTCTGCGCCGGGGTCTGGGTCTCGGTGGCAGTCTGCTGCGGCGTCTGGGTCTGGGTCTGCTGCGGCTGAGTTGCAGTGGGCGTCGGGGTCGCGGTCTGCGTCTCGGTCGGCGTCGGCGTCTGGGTCTTCAGGGGCTCAGGGTTGATGTAGTAGTTGTTCCTGGTGGTCTTCAGCACCTCCTCGGGTATGTAGCCTAGGCCTAGCGGGTAGGTCTTGCAGAACTGCAGCTCTATGATGTTGGCCTGCGGGTCGTACTTGACCACCTTGTAGGGGCCGTTGCTCACCACCGCGTGGCCGTACTTGTCTATGAAGGCTAGCAGGTTGTCTATCCTGGCGTCCCAGTTGCACTTGATGTTAAGGCCCTCGAGGTACTTGGGCATGGCACCCTTGAGCTGCTGGGCCATCTCCTTTATCACCTGACCGTCGCGCAGCATGTCGATAGCTATCTCGCCGGTGGCCTCACGGTCGGTCCAACCGTAGTTCTTGCCACCGGGGTCCTCGACCACAGCCTTCTCCATGGCTACCAGCAGGTGTATCGGCACGTAGGGCCATATGTTGACCGCGGCGGCTATCAGGGCGGGGTCGACGTCAACGTAGGGCGTGTATATGGCTATGGCGGTGTCGTTGATTATCTTGATGCCGAAGATGTTGGCTAGGGTGCCGCTTATCGCGGTCTCTATCTCGGGGTCATAGTAGGGGTCGGGCTGGCCGGTGACCTTGGTATCGTTGACGGCCCACTCGTAGTCGAACGCTAGGGTGCCCAGCACGTCAGCCAGGTTCATGGGGCTCCCGTCGTGCCAGGGGCCGAACTTGTAGTTGAATATGACGACGGTAGCAGCCTTGCCGCCGGCCTTTATCAGGTCGCTGACGCCGGGTATGTAGGTCTTGTTCTTGGCTATGGCCTCCTCGACGGTTATCCACTTCTCCTCAACGGGGTCGTAGATTATCGCATCCTTGGGTACCTCGACCTCCTTTATGTCGACCTTATAGGTGGCCCTTATCGGGGTGGGCATGCCGGTTACCGGGTGGTTGTACAGGCCGAAGTCATGCACCTGGCTCCATATTACCTCGCTGTAGACGTCCTGGAAGCCCAACACGGGGTTCCAGGCGCTCATGAACAGGGCGCCCTGGCTGCTGTACTCGAGTATAGTCAGCTGGCCGTCGACGGTCCTGGCGGTGCGTATGCCCCAGATGCTCCAGAGGCCGGTGGTGGTGCCGTAGACCATGAAGGTTACGCGGTTCTTGTTGACCGGGAAGTACTCGAGGTTCTGGCTTATGAAGACGCGGAAGCTCTGGTTGAGACCCCACTCTATCATCTTCCTAATGTCGTTTATCAGCTGCTCCTTCTGCTCCGGCGTGTAGGTGCCGAAGTACAGCTTGTAGCCTAGCTCGTAGGCCTTGGGGTCGTAGAGGTACCACCAGCTGGTCACCCTGTGGTTGGGCCCGTAGCCGCGTAGCGGCGCGTAGAAGAAGGCGGAGTCGTACCTGGCGTAGTAGGCGGGGTCGTCGGTCATCGACACCCAGCCCTCAGTGTACATGCTCCACATGACGCCGCCCAGCCTGTCGCTGGTGTCTATCGGGTTGGTGCCGTAGATCACGGGGGTTACTACGCTCCTCTCACGCTCTATCCTGTTCACCTTTATGCCGAAGGTGTCCTCTATCCACTTGGCTATCTGCCTGCCTATCTGCAGCCTCTCATCCTCGACACGTATCACGAAGTGCACGGTGACCGGCTTCTCGGTGCCGTCGGGGTACTTGAGGTATAGCCACTTCTTGCCATCCTCCTCCTTGTAGTAGAGCTGGAAGCCGTAGGGCTCATAGATCTTGTTGAGCATCTCCACGGCCTTCTGGAACAGCTCCTTAGCCTTCTGCACGTCTGCTATAGCGGTTATGCCCATGTTCTCGGGTATGTCCTGCACCCAGGGGTAGGCGCCGTGGGTCGGGGTTATCGCGGTGAGCATCGGGTTAGCGCTGCCCTCGAGTATGTTGTCTATGATGGAGGTCCTGTCGACCAGGTACTGGAAGGCCAGCCTCATCAGCTGGCAGCCCCAGGGGTTGAACTCTATCTTCTTCAGCTGCTCGGGGCTCAGCTGGCTTATGTCAACCCAGTTGGTGCCCAGCTCCTTGTCGGCGTCGGGGTAGACGAGGCCCGGCAGCCAGACGCCGCTAATGTTCTTGTCCTTGAGTATTATCACGCCGGGCTTCTGGGAGTCGTAGACGTTGGAGGCGGGGTTGAGGGCTATGTCGTAGAAGGTGCTGGCGCTGGGTATGAGCGCTATGTTCTCCATTATGTTGGGGTCGATGTTCTTGTAGTTGCCGAGGGGCTGGCTCCACATGAAGATGTCGGCCTCGCCCTTACCAACCGCTGTAATGCCCGCCGTCTGCTCTGTAACCGTCTTGAACACTATCTTCGTCACCGGCTGGCCCACAGGCTTGACCTCCTCAGCCGCCGCCAGGGGAGCCAGGCTGGGGGCCAGCATGAGGGCGACCAGCATCAGCGCGGCGAGAACGCGGGCCTTCACGGCCTTCACCCTCTACCTTTACCGGTAGTTTTCGTGGCTAGCGGGAAAAGTGTGGTCCTTTAAAAAGGTATCCATTGGGTGGAATGGGGGGCTAGGAAGCAGCCCGGCCTCCACGGGGATGCGGGTGGGAGCCCCGTGGGCTACCCCGCCTGGGCTAGTAGCGGGGGTAGCGGCGGGTGCGGAAGCCGCGGAACCCGCTGCTCCTCCTAGCCGGCGGCTGCCAGTCCGGGGGCGCCCTCGGGGTCTCCTCGGGCACCTCGTCCTCCCGCGGCGCCTCGCTGTCGTCGAGCGTGTTTATCTCGCCCCGGTTACCCACGTTGAGGACCACCTGGCCGCGGTAGGCGGTGGTCCAGGCGCCCCGTATCTCGACCGCCGTCCCCTGCTCGAGGTTGCCGGCGGCGCTGCCCCAGAGGGTGAGCCTCACCCTCCCCGTCTCGTCGCCGACCACGGCCTCGCTTATCGTCCTGGGGCCGCGGCGCGTGTTTATGGTGCGGGGCTCGCCGGCTTCTAGGACGCGGACCCGGACGGTCACGTTGTCCATTCCGGGCTTGAGCTCGGAGACCTTGAGGTTTTTCTCGCGGCTATCCTGGCTCATCTCGGGTCTCCACGCATCGGGCTCGAGGCTACACTCAGCCCCGGGGGCGCCGCGGCGGTTAATATAGGTCCCCGTCCACCATGTGGCTCCATGGTGTAGAGCCGTGGAGGCCGTGCCGCCCGAGTGCGTGGAGGCGCTGCGCGAGGCGGAGAAGAGGCTCGTTAACAGCTACGCTCCCTACAGCGGCGTACACGTGGCAGCCGCGGTGGTGGACGAGGAGGGGAGGATACACGTGGGGGTGAACGTGGAGAACGCCAGTCTCGGCCTCACCATATGCGCTGAGAGGGCAGCGATAGCAGCTATGGTAGCCGCCGGGGGTAGGAGGCCGCGCTGCGTAGCCATAGTGAGCGACGCCCCCCAGCCGCTGCCCCCCTGCGGCGCCTGCAGGCAGGTCATAGCAGAGTTCGCCGGCCCCGACACGCCGATAGCCTCCCGGAGCGCCGCAACGGGGGAGACGAGGCTCTGGACCCTAGGCGAGCTGCTCCCCCACGCCTTCACCCCCCGCCACATCTCCGGGAGTGGGGGCGGTGAGGAGGCTGGCCTGTCCCGACCCCGCCCTCCCGGGGGGAGGGGCGGGTGATGGGGTGACGGGGCGGTAGAGCCGAGCCCCGCCTCCTCCGAGGATGCCTTCCCGGGGTGTTACCCGGGTGTAGCGCTGGGTGTAGCGTGGCGTATCCATGGGGGCGGCCGGGTCTTAGCCCGGTCATGGCTGGGTAGAGTCTGGTTGGGTGGTAGGCGTGAGCCTCGCTGAGATAGAGGCGTTTGAGGCGCAGGCTCTGGGGGACAGCCTCACCGGCCTCGCGGCGGCCGGCGTGGAGGAGGGGCCCCGCGGTGGGGGGCTCGGGCTGGCCAGGTTCATGGCCGACGTGTGGACTCTGGTTAACGCGGTGCTGCTCGGCGCCGGCCTCGAGGGTGCCAGGCCTAGGAGGGTGTCGGTGGAGTTCGGGGTCGAGGAGGGGCTGCCCTGGGCGCGGGGGTGGCTGCTGCTGGACGGCGTGCTCTTCTACATATACGCTAGGCCTAGCATAGACGTGTTCGACGTCGACCTCGCCGTGGACGAGGCGGGGGAGGCTGGGGAGCGGCTGGGCGCGGCTGAGACGGTGCCGCTGGTGGCGGGCTACGAGTACACCTGGGACGCGGAGAGGTACGCTGCGAGCATCGACGTTGAGACCGTGCACCTGGGACGCTAGCCCTGGCCGCGGAGCCGGGCTAGCGCCTCCTCGACGAGCCTCCTGGCCACCGCGGGGTCCGCGCGGCCGCGCGTCTTCCTCATAACCATTCCAACCAGGTAGTTTATCGCCTTCGGGTTCTCCAGCGCGTCCCGGACCGCCTTCGGGTTTTCGCGGAGCACCTCCTCGACCACCGGCCGGAGCTGCTCGGGGTCGGTTATCCTCGTGTAGCCCAGCTCCCTCACGAGCTTCTCGGGGTCCACGCCCTTCTTTGCAATGTGCTCGGCCATCTCCTTGGCCTGCCTTATGCTTATCACACCCTTGTCCAGGAGGCTCATGAGCTTGGCGAGGTGCTCTGGCTTCACCCTCGTGTAGAGGCCGCGGAGGTCATCGTCCTTGAGCCAGTTGAGGAGGTCGTTGACAAGGTAGTTGGCCATCCTCCGGTGGTCGCCCCTGTACAGCCTGGCGGCGTCCTCGAAGAAGTCGGCTAGCACCTTCCTCGAGACGAGCACCCTGGCAACCCGCTCGGGGAGCCCGTACTGCTCGGCGAGCCTTCTGGCCCTCGCGTCAGGCAGCTCGGGGAGGGAGGCGCGGAGCTTCTCCACCAGGCCCCGGGGTATCGGGGCGGGGGGCAGGTTGGGCTCGGGCATGTACCTGTAGTCCTCCTCGGTCTCCTTCACCCTCGCCGGGAGGGTGACGCGGCGCAGGGGGTCCCAGTGGCGGGTCTCTCTCCGCACCTGCCTGCCCTTCACGAGTAGGTCGTGCTGCCTCGTTATCTCGTAGGCGAGGGCCCTCTTCACATCATGTATGCCGCCGATGTTCTTTATCTCGACCCTCTCGCCGCCCTCAACGCTCACGTTAGCGTCAACCCTCATGGCGCCCTCGAGGCCGCAGTCGCAGACGCCCAGGTGCTCGAGTATACTCCGCAGCTTCTCGAGGAACTCGACGGCCTCCTCGGGCGTCTCCATGTCTGGCTCCGTGACTATCTCGAGGAGGGCGACGCCGCTCCGGTTGTAGTCGACGAGCACGTAGGGGCTGTTCAGGGGAGAGCCGCCGGGGTAGACTATCCTCCCCGGGTCCTCTTCGAGGTTTATCCTCCTTATCCTGACCCTCCTGCCGCCGTGTATCTCCACGCTGCCGCCGGTGCAGATGGGCTCCAGGTACTGTGTTATCTGGTAGTTCTTGGGGAGGTCGGGGTAGAAGTAGTGCTTCCGGTCGAAGCGGAGCCTCTCAGCCACCCTCCCCTCAAGGGCGAGGCAGACCTGGATCGCGTGCTCTACCGCGCGGCGGTTGACCACGGGGAGGCTGCCTGGGAGGCCGAGGCAGACGGGGCAGACGTGGGTGTTGGGCGGGGCGCCGCGGTAGTCGCTGCTGCAGCTGCAGAAGAGCTTGGTGCGGAGGCTGGTGAGCTGCACGTGGACCTCGAGGCCTATCCTCGCCTTGGGCTTCTCGGCCACGGCGCCGCTTCTCCCCCAGAGGGCCCGGCGGCGGCCCGGGGCGTGAGGGGTGATAGCTGCTGCCCGCCGCAGGGCGGGGCAGGCCTTAAATGTGGGAGGCTGGTGGGAGGGGCGAGGCGGTGAGGAGCATCGCTCGCCCCCACACCCGGCTGGGCGTCTCCCTCCCCGACCCTATGACCGTCGCCTCGCCCGTAAACGCGGCGCGCATGGTGGGCGAGCTGGCCGACGCGATAGCCTACAGCCACGATATGAGCGAGGTCCTCGTGCAGGGCGGCTGGTGGGGCCGCCGCGTCTGCCGCTACGTGAAAGGCGCGGATTGCAACCCGAACGCGACCAGGAGGGACCTCGAGGAGGCGGACGAGGTCGTTGAGGCTATAGTGGATGGCTCCAGGCCTAGCCCCGTAGACGCGATAGGCAGGATAATAACCTACTACATCGACACACGGAGGAGCAGCATCCTCTTCCTAGGCTACGGCCGCCCCCAGAAGATCGTCGCCTAACCGTCCCCACGCGGCTGGCCCCCGGTTTCCCGGTTCCCCTCCCCGCCGCCTGCCTGCTCCGCCTCCTCTCTCTTGGGAGGCTTCTCCGTGCTCGGCGGCGCGGCGGGAGGTGGGCTGCCGCGCGGCCTAGGATGTAGAATGTGTGGAGCCGGGTTGAGGGATGGTAGCCGGGCGGGGATTCGAACCCCGGTCACGGGGGCCAAAGCCCCGCATCCTTGGCCGCTAGACGACCCGGCTGCACTCCCGGCGTGGCGTGTCGGGTTCCGCGTTGGGCGCGGGCCTGGTTATCTGTCTTCCCTCTCTTCTCCGCCGGCGAGCCGCTCGGCGGCTATGATACACTTGCCTCCGCGGCGTGTGCTCCAGACGGCGTAGCTGCCAGGTGGCAGGTACCTCTTGGCGTCCTCGCTCGCGACGGCGTAGGCTTCCACGCCGGCTGCGCGTAGCACTCCGAGGGCTATGCCCGCGAAGGCTGCTAGCTGGAGGCCGCTGGCGTTGAAGGGGCACTCGTCCGCCTCTAGGACCACCCGGTTGGGGGACTCGCGGCGGGGGTGGAAGAGGGGTATGGATTGGTCGCCGGCTATGCTCCTGGCCGCAGTGTGGCACTGGTAGTGGACCTCTAGGAGGGAGAGCGGGTCGCCGGTGGGCGGCTCCACGACGCCCTTGACGGCCTCTAGGAGGCCGGGCAGCGCCGCTATGGTAGCCTCGGCCAGGGCCTCGGCTACTATCCTGAACCCCAGCTCGCCGAGGTACTTCTCGGCTATCCTGGGCAGCTGCTCGAAGGCCAGCTTACGGAAGTAGACCTGGTAGGTGCGGAGTATCATGGCGAGCCTCTGGCCCGCCTGGACCGGCTGGGCCTCCACAGGTCCACCCTGAACTACTCCGACCGGGCACAGAGGGGGCTGGCTCCCGGCTTCTTGTAGCGTGTATGCAAGCCGTGTAGCCCCGCCTCCTGGGCGGGCCGGCGCCGCGTTATTATGCTGGCGCATGGCGCTTGAGGGGGTGGAGGCGGGTGCGGCCGTGTCGAAGCGTATCCCGCTGCTCGACGTGCACCGGGAGCTTGGGGGTAACGTGGGCGAGTTCGCCGGCTGGACGACGGTGATAGATTACGGGAGTATCGTGGACGAGCATCTCGCGGTTCGGAGGAGCGTGGGCTTCTTCGACCTCAGCCACATGGGTAGGCTCCTGGTCTCCGGCGCGGACGCCACCAGGCTGCTGGACAGGCTGGTGCCGAGGGAGATTGCCGGGGTGGAGCCGGGGTGGATGGCTGGGCCGACGGCGTTTCTCAACGAGTCCGCCGGCTTCATAGATGACATTATGACCTACAGGCTGGGCGGGATGCTTGGCGGCGAGTGGATGGTCGTGCCTAACGCTGCTAACATCGAGCGTGACAGGGTGTGGATGGAGGAGTG
>JAADFC010000154.1 GCA_013153105.1 Thermoproteota archaeon | reverse complement strand
CAGCCGCCAGGGGCTGGTGGTGCTCCTGAAGGGGCCCGTCGACGTCGTCACCGACGGGTCGCGGGCCCGCCTGAACAAGACGGGCGCCCCATCCATGGCCGCGGGGGGCACGGGGGACTCGCTCGCAGGCCTCACAGCGGCGCTCCTAGCGAAGGGGCTGGAGCCCTTCCACGCCGCAGCGGTGGCAGCCTACGTCAACGGCGCCGCCGGCGCGCTGGCCTACCGCGAGAAGGGGGACGCTGCTAACGCGCTCGACGTTGTTGAGAGGATACCCAGGGTGCTGGCGGCCCCCCGCGAGGCCGCCGCAGGCGCGGTGGTATACGAGAGGCTGCCGCTCACGCGGGACTGCGGAGGGCGAGGGTGAAGCGTCGAGGGGCCCCTCGCTGGCCCCCGCGTGTGGGGGTTGTCTCCCCCGGCGGCCGCCGCTACGCCGCTCGGGGGCTGCGGGGGCCTTGGGGCCCCACCCAGGGGGCGGCGGGTCAGCGTGAGACTAGGCCAGTCATCGAGGATATCCTCCTAGACTGCCCGCCTCTCCATCCCCGCCACAAGTGTAGGCTGGGAGGGGAGGCTTTTTAAAGGGTTATTTTAGGGGGTTTTTAAGGGGGTGCAGGTGGTGGAGCCTTTAGAGGCTAGGGCTAGCGTTGAGAAGAGCGAGGCCGAGCCCCAGCCGACCGCTAAGATTGAGAATATAGTCGCGACGGTGACGCTGGACCAGGAGCTGGACCTGCGTCTTATCGAGCGCGTTATTCTTACAGCTGAGTACAACCCAGAGCAGTTCCCGGGCCTCGTCTACAGGCTTGAGGAGCCCCGGGTCACCGCGCTGATATTCAAGTCGGGCAAGATGGTTGTTACTGGGGCGAAGAGCACCAAGGACCTTATAGAGGCTGTTAAGAAGATAGTGCGCAACCTCAAGAAGCACGGGATACAGATCAAGGGCAGGCCTAAGGTCCAGATACAGAACATCGTCGCCTCCGCTAACCTGGGCGTGTGCGTGGACCTGGAGAAGGCTGCGCTGGTGCTCGAGAACAGCATGTACGAGCCCGAGCAGTTCCCAGGCCTTATACACAGGATGGAGGAGCCCCGCGTCGTCCTGCTCATATTCGGCTCGGGCAAGATGGTGATAACAGGGGCGAAGAGGGAGGAGGAGGTCTACGAGGCTGTCGAGCGGATATACCAGAGGCTGAAGGAGATAAGGGCGATACGTGAGTGCTACTAGGGCTCCGCTAGGAGCCCCCTCTTCGCCAGCTGGAGGGCCAGCCTCTTAGCCGCCGCCCGGGAGCGGAGCCGCGCCAGCAGCATGTCGCCCGCCTCCTCGTATTCCACGCCGCCCTCCTCAAGCACCGCCCTGGCCTCCGGCGTGTTGCGCACTGGTATGACGTAGCTGCCGTCGGGGGCCCTCCGCTGGAGGAGGCTGCGCACAGCATCACCGCCCGCCAAGGCTCCCGGCGCCCCCGGGAGGGGTGCAGGGCGTCTAGAGGCTTGAGGCTAGCGAGGCCAGGTACTCCTCCTCTTCCCTCTTCAGCTTGTCTGCTATGGCTGCTATGCGGGGTGCCAGCTTCTCCAGCCGCTCGGGCGGGCTGTCGGCTACGAGCTCTGCTAGGGCGAGAAGCCTGGCCAGCGAGGCGAAGACTATCGGCTCATAGGCTTCCAGGAGCAGGTCGCCGGGGAGGGGGGAGGCCGCGGCCGCCTCGAGGGCGTGCGTTATGAGGGCTACCACGTGGAAGGCGTAGCGGGTCAGGCTGGTCGAGAGCAGCGCGTAGGTCTCCTCGTCCAGGGTCTCCATATGCCTTGATAGGGCCTCCATTGCAGAGTCTATAGCCAGCTTGGCGGCCTTCTCGTAGACGCTGCGGAGCCCGCCCTGGAGGGGGCAGGGCGGGAGGCCGGCCGTGTACCGGGCAGCCGCGTCGAGGACCTCGGAGAGCCTGGGGGGCTCCCCCGAGTCCTCCAGCGCCTCCCGCATCCTGGAGGCGAGCAGCTCTACGAAGCGCCGCGCACGCTCCACACACTCCTCGCCCAAGGCGCTCAAGGGCCGCTGCCCCCGCTGCCGGAGCCCGGTGGCGGGTCGGCGGGGTCGGCAACCTACCCTGCCGTCACCGGGGCCCCCTGGAGGCGGGGCCCCGTCGTGACCGGGGTGTCTCCTCACCCCCGCCGGCTGCTGGAGGCGAGGGCTTCCCGTATAGCTTTCACCATCAACTTTATCGCCTGCTCCTTGCCGGGGGCCTCGCCCGGCGGCAGGTACACCACCCTGACCCCCGGTATGCTCCTGGCCTGGCTTGCCAGCCTCTTGTCGCCCGTGAAGAATATGACCAGGCTGTGCTTCGACGAGAGCTCCTCCAGCAGCTTCAGCACATCGTAATCATCCCGGGCCGGCTGCTGGTAGACCCGCTCCGAAACCTTGACCGGCCGGTCTATCCCACGGCCTAGCACCTCGTGGAAGACCAGAGGCTCCCCCCTCAGCTCCCGGTCGAGTATCTCCGCGAAGGTCTTGAACATCTGGTCCAGCACCACCGCCGCCGCAGCCGCGGCAGCAGCCTCCTCCGCCGCCTCCTGCCCGGGGCGGGCCGCCCCGGCCCCAGCCGCTTCTCCTGCGACGCCGGCGCGCTGGCCTACCGCGCGCAGACCCGCGAGATCCTCCCGGTCGAGCACGGCAACGACGACACCGCGTATTATGACCGCCCTGGTGCGGCACTTCTCCGCCGCTGCCTGCAGCGCCTCGTGGAGCCCGGGGTAGGGGCCGGTTATCGAGGGGCCGCAGGCTACGAGGTAGCCTGCACGTGCACCAGGCTGCTCCGCCTCGCCCGCCAAGGCTATCACCGGATTATCAGCACGGACACCGCGCCGTTCACTACCACCGAGAGAGCCGTGCTCCCTATGAGCAGCTCCTCGTTAGCCGTAGAGCCCCTGGCGCCGAGGATTACAAGGTCGTAGCCGCCCTCTATTATCTCGTTTATAATCTCGTTGGAGACGCTGCTCGTTTGCGGGCTGAACACCCTAACCTTAAACTCCACGGCCACGCCCTTCTCGCCGGCTTTATCCATAACCCTGCGCCGGAGGGAGTCCACGTCAACACCAACACCAGCCACGTGTAACGCTGTGACCCTGGAGCCGTAGCGCTGCGCGAAGTCCAGCGCCACGTCGAGGGCGCGGAAGCTCGAGTCCGAACCGTCGACGGGGACTAGTATCCTCCGGAAGAGGAAGCTCACCGTGTACATCGGCTCTAGCCTGAACTCCGTCGCGCTCACGTCCAGGCACCTCCCCTCCTTAGGCGCCGGCCCTACTTGCGGGGTATCACACCCCTCATCAGGCCGAGGGTTGAGTCCGTGGTCTTCAAGGTCTCCTCCATGGACGCCATGTCCATGACGGCTCTTATCGCGTCTATGTTCTCGGGGACCACTATGGACTCCTGGTGCACCGCCTGCATCCACATGACCTCGTTCCCGGAGGCGTTGACGCTGTTGAGCCAGATGACGAGCTCTGGTATGTCATACCGCTTGCGGCCGAGGTCGCGGAAGTACTCAACCAGGTCCGCCGTGCTTGCGAGCCCGGCCTCGTCGTCGGCCAGGAGTATCCTGGGGGTGTCCATGAACGCCTGGACCACGTCTTCCCGGGTGACGCTGGAGGCGAGCCTGGCGTAGACTATGTGGACGTGCATGAGCGTCGTGGGTACAACAACGGCCATGGTGACTATGTCTAGGCTGGGCAGCACGGTCTTAACGTCGAGGGCGTGGTGGCTCGGCGCCCTGGCCGGGTTGGGCACAATGGCGTTGACGGGCCCGCGCTTCACCTCCTTCGGGTCCGCCGCCCTGCGGACGATGGTCGCCCTCACAGACTCGATCCTCGCAACACGCTGGAGCGCGCATATGCTCCTGAGGAGCCCGGTGGTGTTGCAGGAGACGACGCGCAGCGACCTCTTGCCCCGAGCCTCCTCGTAGTTGCAGAGAGTGTTAAACGAGACCTCGGCCACATCGGCCTTCTCGCCGCCCTGGAATATCGCCTTGACGCCATGCTTCTCGTAGAGGGGCTTGTACTTCGCCCCAACGCCACCGGGGGTGGCGTCGACCACCACGTCAACCTTGCCCAGGAGGTCCTCCACGGTCCCGGCAGGCTCTAGGCCGCGCCGACGGAACTCCTCGAGCCTATCCTCCGGCACGTAGAGCGGGATGCCCCGGCTGGAGGCGTAGAAGGCTGCGTAATCGGGCCTAGTCTTGACGACGCCCACGAGCTCCATGTCAGGCTGGAGGGCCACGGCCTCCGCGACCCTCTTGCCTATAGTGCCGAACCCGTTCACTCCCACCTTAACCGCCACCATCACACCACCTCCAACAGCGCACGGGCCCGGGGCAGGACTGCAGCCTGGAGGTCCAGCTAGCCCCCCGGAGGGGCGGGGACTATTGAGGCTGGGCCCTGGGGGCAGGGGTGTGGGAGGGGCTAGCGGCTGTCGGCCAGCTGGGGGAAGAACTTCCTGGCGGACTCGAGGAGGGCCCTTATGCCCGGCAGCTCCTCGCCCGCGAGGAAGAGGAGCAGGGCGCCGCCGCCGGTGCTTATGTGGAGGTTCGGCCGCCCCGCCAGGCCCAGCTCGGCTGCTATCACGTTGAGGTGGCCGCCGCCTATTATCACGTAGGCGCCGCTCTCCACGGCTGCCTTGACCAGGGCGCGGCTGCCCTCGCGGAACCGCGGGTCCTCGACGACGCCCGCGGGGCCGCGGAGGACTATCAGCCTCGCCTCCCTCATTATCTCGGTGTACATCTTCACGGTCTGCGGGCCTATATCCCTGATGAGGCCCTTTATGCTTCCGACCGGCTCGACCCTAACCTCTCCATCCACTAGCGTGACGAAGTCCACGGGCGTCTCGAGCGGGAGGCCGCGGAGGAGGAGGCGGCGCGCCCTCGGCACGAGCGCTGTTATGCCCTTCGTCTCGAGGAACCTCCTGTTCTGTTCACCTATATCGATACCCTTGGCTAGCATGAACAGCTCGGCCACGAGGCCAGCGGTCAGCACGCGGTCGACCGCCTTGTTCGCGTGGAGGTGCTCCAGTATGCGCAGCGTGTCGTGCACCTTGCCGCCGCCTAGGACGAACACTCGCGGCTTACTCTCGGCCGTGTAGAGCTTCGAGAGCGCCTCGAGCTCCCTCTCCATCACGCGGCCGACGGCTGATGGTAGGAGTAGGGGGAACCCCACTATGCTGGGCTGGCTCCGGTGGGCGGTGGCGAACGCGTCGTTGACGTAGTAGTCTGCGAGCGGCGCCAGGCGCTGCACGAATATGCTCTGCGCATGCCTTTCGGGCGTCGCCTCTATAATCTCCTCGGAGATGAGGCGGGTGTTGTCCAGTACCAGCACCCGGCCCGGCTCCAGCGAGGCTATCCTCTCCCGCGCCGCCGGCCCTATAACATCATCTATGAAGTCAACGCTTACACCCGCATAGCGCTCCAGTATGGACGCGTGCTCGCGGAGGGTCGTGAAGTCGCTGTCCCCCGGCCTGCCCTGGTGGGAGAGCACCACGACCGCCGCGCCGCGCTCAACCAGCTCCCTCACCGTCGAGGCGTGTGCACGAATCCTACTGTCGTCTATGACCCTCTTGGTCTTGGGGTCGACGGGGCTGTTCATGTCGACGCGGAGGATGACACGGCGCCCCTTGATGCCATAGGCCTCGTCTAGGTCGTCTATCGTCGGGAGCAGCTGGGAGTTCCTAAGCCTGCACGGCAATAACGCCTCCCCGGGCTGGGTCGAACCGGGACGCCGCGGCGAAATATAAATGCGGGCCCAGCCGCCCGCCGGCCCTTGGAACCGTCAGCCGGGCAGGGGGGCTACCCTAATTTCAGCCTCCAGCAGCGGCAGCCTCGCCGGGCTGTGAAGAGGTACCCCGGGAACGAGCCGAGGCCTCCGGTGACGAGGTGGTCCTTCGCTGAGCCTCCAGCGCCCCTGCCTCGAGCATCCTCTCCCGCAGCAGCTCCATAACCCTGCGGTGGAGCTCCATCAGCATCCTCTTCCTATCCTCCATCAACACTATGTCGCTGTACCCCCTGACCACTATATGGTGCGCAAACGGCGACGGCACGGTGACCGGGCCGAAGTACTCCACACGAACCCTGCCCTCCCGCATCCACTCCAGCACGAGCCGCGCATTCTCTATGTCCATGTAGTCCTCGAGAATCTCCCGGTAAGCCTCCTTCAACACGGGGAAGTCGGGTATCTTCTCGACAGCCTCGAGCAGCGCCTGCGCGTTCAGCTGGAGGCTGTGGGGGTCCTTGCTTCTGCCCCGGTAGCGGCGGAGGAGCATGAAGGCCCTCTGGGCGCAGTGGCGGAACCTCCTCTTGAGCAGCTCGGTGTTGCGGAGCACACGCTTCAGTATGTCCTCGATATTCTCGGGGGTCACGCTCCACACTAGCTCGTCCAGGGGGACCTCCCTTATCCCCGGGATTGTCAGCATGAAAGCGTTGTCCGACACCGCGACCCTCACATTGCTGCCCGCTATCTCGGTTAGCCTGCTCGCGTAGGCCCTGGAGAGCGCGTCGTTGACGCGGCGCCCGAAGAGGCTGTGGAATATTATGGAGGTCGCATCGTTCTCGTAGTCGTGGAACACCTCGACGAGTACCATGTCGTCGCCGGGTACGAGGCCGCCGGTGTAGAGGTACTGCTCCCTGACGTACTCGTAGATGTTCTCGGCCGCGCGGCGCTCGAGGCGGTACTCCCGGGCTATCCACTCGACAACCTCCTCCCGGGGCACCCCTCGCGCTATCATCTCGGCCACCCGGCGCCGGAAGGCTCCAACGAGCAGGGCGGAGTCGAAGGCCAGGGGCAGCATCTCGGAGAACCAGCTCGGCACCGTAGGCCGCTGGCCCTCGGCAGGCTTCACGTATACCTTCATGCCCTCGCTGCGTACGAACTCATAGGTCCTGCCGCCGAGCACGAATATGTCGCCCGGGGTGAGTATCTGCACAAAGGCCTCCTCCAGGTCCCCCACGTATCTCCCGTCGAGCGTGTAAACCTTTATCTTCGCCTCGTCGGGTATCGTGCCGGTGTTGAGGTAGTATATCATGCGCGCACTCCTCTTCCTACCGAAGATCCCCTCCTCCTCGTCCAGCCATATCTTCGCGTAGACCCGGTGCTCCTCCAAGCCGTAGCGGCCGGCGAGGAAGCGCAGCACGTTCATGAAGTCCTCGCGGCTTAGGGTGTGGAAGCTGTAGCTCCTCCTGACAAGCCGGTAGGCCTCATCGATGCTCCACTTCTTCTCGAGAGCCATGCCCACAAGGTGCTGGGCTAGAACGTCCAGCGGGTTCCGGGGTATATGCACCCTATCTATCTTCCTGTCCATGCCAGCCTTGGCTAGAACGGTGCACTCGACCAGGTCGTCCCTGTCGACAACTATTATCCTGCCCTTGCTCACCTGCCTTATGTGGTGACCCGCCCTGCCTATCCTCTGCAGCAGCCTGGAGACGCTCTTAGGGCTGCTGAGCAGCACAACAAGGTCTATGTAGCCTATGTCTATTCCGAGCTCGAGGCTCGTCGAGGAGACTACCACCTTCAGCTCACCCTTCTTCAGCTTCTCCTCTACCATCAGCCGGATGTCGCGGCTCAGGCTGCTATGATGGGCCTCTATAGCGTCCATGTCCGCTATACCCTCCTCCTTCAATATCTTCTTCAGCTTGTAGACAACCCTCTCCGTAGCGCTCCTCGTGTTAGTGAAGACTAGCGTCGTGCGATGCTCTCGTATCAGCTTGGCTAGGAGCCTGTATATAGCCTCGTTTACGACCTCGGCGGGCGTGTGGATTAGGTCGTCAACCGGCACCAGCACCCTTATATCGATGGGCTTGGCGAACCTCGCATCGACAATCTTACAGCTCCTGGGCGTGCCGTCGTCGTTGAAGCCGACGAGGAACTTGGCAACCTCGTCCAGCGGCGCTATCGTCGCCGAGAGGCCGATCCGCTGCAGCCTGCCTCCGGTGAGGTTGTCCAGCCTCTCCACGGCGAGGCTCAGGTGGGAGCCGCGTTTGCTCGAGGCTAGCTCGTGTATCTCATCTATCACGAGCCAGCGTGCTGTTGCGAGCCTCTCGCGGAACCTGGGGGCGGCCAGTGCTATCGCCAGGCTCTCCGGCGTGGTTATGAGTATGTGTGGGGGCTGACGTAGCATCCTCTGCTTCTCCGTGGGGTTGGTGTCGCTTGTACGGACCGCAACCCTTATCTCCGGCAGCTCTAGCCCCATCTCCTCTGCCTTGCGCTTTATACCCTTCAGCGGCTCCTCGAGGTTCCTCCTCATATCGTTGTTGAGGGCGCGGAGGGGGGACACGTAGACCGCGTATATCCTGTCCTCGAGCTGCCCGTTCTCGGCTAGCCTGAACAGCTCATCTATTATACCCAGGAATACTGCAAGCGTCTTACCCGTGCCCGTCGGGGATGATACTAGCACGTTATGACCCTGCTTTATGAGCGGTATGGCGCACCTCTGGGGTAGCGTGAAGGAGCCGTAGCGCTCCCTGAACCACGCCGCCACGTAGCTTCGGAGCATACTGTAGACATGCTCGTCGCCCGGGCACTCCCTGACGTACTCTATCGCTGCCACCTTCGCTGCACACCCTCCCGCCGAGCCGCCCCTGGGGGAGGCGTATCACTCTTCGGCCGCCCGGGAGGGCGAGGCCGAGGAGGGTCTCTGGGCTGGAGGAGTTCGTGTCAGGCGTTGCGGATTAACCCGTTTAAAGGCGGCCGCGGCGCTTGGAGCGGAAGCCTCTCTCCGCCGGGTGACGCCACTGATGCCGCAGACCGTGATAGTGTCGTTCAAGGCGCCGGCGGAGCTTGTGGAGCAGCTCGACGACCTTGTCCGGTCGGGGGTGTTCCGCAACCGGAGCGAGGCCCTCCGCTATGCTTTGGTGCTCCTGGTCACCCAGTACCGGGCGGGGAGCGGCGGTGGCGAGGCTGGGGAGAGAGGAGCTTGAGGCGCTGCGCAGGCTCCGGTCCCTAATCTCCGAGTTGACGCCGGAGGAGCATAAGGTGTTCTCCTACATCTGGGACAATATATCAGTGGGAGAGCTTCTCTTCGAGAAGGACATGGTCCATATACACGGTATAAGGAAGCCCTACCTGGTGGCTATGAGGCTGCGGGAGCGCGGCCTGATAGAGAGGGGGGAGGGCTGCTACAACCTGGCCAGGTGGCTGAGGAGGCTTCGAATGAAGGTCGGCCGCTTCGAGGAGCTTCTCCGCGTCCTGGAGAGGCCGCTGGCCACCCTGTGAGGTCCCAGGCCATGGCGGTGTTGGAGCTTCTGTATAGGGTTAAGCAGCGCGAGTTCGCCGAGAAGCTCCGGGAGATGACCAGCGAGGAGGTAGTCTACGTAACTGACCTGGCTTCATGCAGCCACAAGCGGGTCATGAGGCGCTACTACCCTCTGCTCGGCTTCCGGTTCGAGCCCTCCCTCCTGCTAGGCGATCTTGTGCACCGTGGCCTGGCCAGCATCCTCTCCGAGAACGGCGGGGGGCGGTGGCGCTCCGAGGTCCCGGTCGAGGCGAAGGTCGAGGTTGACGGCCGCGTGTACACGTTGAAGGGGAGGGCCGACCTGGTGCTCTACAATGAGGAGGGGAGGCCGGAGGCTGTCGTCGAGGTTAAGACGGGGCGCGACCTCCCCGACAACGCTCCGCGCGAGCACCACCTGCTACAGGTCAAGGTCTACATGAAGCTTCTAGGCGTTGATAGGGGCTATCTGCTCTACGTGACACCCGAGAGGGTTGTGGAGCACCCCGTCGAGGCCGGCGACGTCGACGTCGAGGGGCTTGTCCGGGAGACTGTTAGGGACACGGCGAGGCCGCGGTACCAGTGGGAGTGCCGCTACTGCCCCTACCGGAGGCTATGCCCCTACGCGCTGACGCAGAGAAGCCAGTAACCCGGCCTGCCGCCGGAGGGGCCCGCTGGGGGGAGGCTTGGCTAGGCTCCGCGGCGACATGCACATGCACACAACCGTCAGCGATGGCAGGGACCCGCCTCAACGGGTGGTACTCGAGGCCCACAGGAAGGGGCTGGACTTCATAGCCGTCACAGACCATGATAGCTTTGAGGGCGGCCTCCGGGCCAGGCGTGCCGCGGAGGCGATGGGGCTAGACATAGTGGTTATAGTTGGCAACGAGGTCCGCACTACGCGCGGCGACGTCCTCGTCTACTGTCCTGGGGAGAGGCTGCCGGAGAGGGTGCCGCGGGACCCTCTGGAGCTTCTCGACTACATGCACAGCGAGGGCTGCCTGGTGGTGCCCGCCCACCCGTTTGACGTGAGGAGGAAGGGTATCGGCAGCCTAGTCTACAAGGCGAGGTGGGACGCTATAGAGGTTTTCAACGCGCACAGCGACCCCCTGTCCAACCGTAAGGCTGAGCAGGCCGCGAGGGAGCTGGGGCTGCCAGGGCTCGCGAACAGCGACGCCCACGTGGCGGAGGCTGTCGGGAGCGCCTACAATTTGGTCGAGGCTGACGAGGCCAGCGACGAGGCTATACTCGAGGCTGTGAGGAGGGGCAGAGTCACCCCGGTGCCGGGGAGGCCCGGCGTGTCGGTGTACGCCTCAACGCTGGCGTGGAGCATCGAGAGGAGGCTGCGGCGCCGTAGGGGCGGGGGGCCGAGCAGGCTAGACTACCTGGAGGACCTGCACAGCCTCGAAGAGTAGGAGTAGGGGCGCCCCGAGGGAGGGTCTAGAACTTGGGCGGCTCAACGTAGTCTAGCACCCGGTCCCTCGCCTTCTCCAGGCGGCGCTGGTGCTCCTCTAGGAAGCGGCGCAGCAGCTCGGCGGCGTACTGCTTGTCCTCGCCGCAGAGGAGGCGGCCACCGCGGCAGTCCTGGTATATCCTCATCAGCTCCCTGTCGTCGCCTATGAGATGGTAGACGTAGAACTCGTATATTGTGCACTTCTCCGGCTCTCCGCCTAGGCGGCGCTGCTCCTCGACGCTGGCCCTGCCGCCGGTTAGGGCGCGCTTGAGCTTCCTAACCGCCTCCTCGGGGGGGTCTGTGAGGAATATGGTGTGCTCGGGCCTGCTGCTGCTCATCTTGTTGCCGTCGAGGCCGCTCTGGAAGCGGTGGTACGTCGAGGCGGGGCGGCGGAGGCCGAGCTCGTTCTCGAAGCGGTCTGCTATGTCTCTGGTGAGCCTTATGTGGGGGTCCTGGTCGGCGCCCACGGGGACCACGACGTGTTTGAAGCCTCCGAAGTAGTCTAGCTGTGGGTGGAGTATGTCCGCCGCCTGGGTGAGGGCGGCCACCACCTTGGCTGGCTCGAGCTTCCCGTATATAGCCTCCATCTCGGCCATCGACACTTTCCTCGAGAACATCTGCATGAGCCTATAGTAGGGGACCTCGTAGTTCGTCTGGAAGTATATGTGGGTGTGCCTGTTCTTCTCGAGGCCGAGGGCTATCAGGTTGGCGACGTACTCGTAGAGGCCGAGCTCTATAACCTTCCTCCGGTCGAGCCTCCTGACAGCGTAGGCCTCGGCGTCGGCTATCACTATGAAAACCTCGAACCCCAGCTTCTGGTAGTAGATTATCTGGTCGGCAACCATCTTGTGGCCGAAGTGGAAGCGGCCGCTGGGCATGAACCCCGTGACGAGCGCCACACGCTCGCCGCGGGCGTAGGCGTCGAGGATCTTGTCGAAGTCCCGGTGCCCGAACACCACGCCGCGCCTCATTAGGTGGAGGGGCTCGCCGAGCACCTCCCGGACCCTTGGGAGTATCTCGGCGAAGGGGCGTACTCCGAACACCTCGAACAGCTTCTCATACTCGAGGCGGAGCGCGGTGCCCCAGGGGTCTATGCGGAACTCCTGCGCCACAATAGCCGCACCACCTCCCGGCCTCCCGGCTCGCCGTCTGAGCCACCGGCCGGCTGCCGCGGCGGCTGCACGGCCGCTGTATTATGTGTGGCAGCCTAGGCTGCTGCCGCCGGCGGGGTGGGCGCGGGGGGTTGCCGGAGGTCGTCGAGGTTGGGGATAGTGTTGAGGCTGTGAGGCTGCTGGAGCGTGTCTTCGCCGGGGCGCGGCTTAGGGGGTTGCGGAGGCTGCTAGAGGAGCGGGGCATGATACGCCGGTGCAGCCCCCTTAGGCTCGGGGGCCGCGTGTACGCGGTCGACTCGGCGTTTCCGAGCAGCCCTGTCAACCTGGTGGGGGGCAGCCTGAGCCTGGTCGCGGTGGGGGCGGTGAGGAGGGGCGACGCCTGGAGGACGCTGAGGCGGTGGCTGGTCTACGAGAGCTTCGGCGACGTTGACGCGGACTATGTGAGGGGGTTTGCGAGGCTGCAGGAGAGGAGGCTCGCGGTATCGCTCGAGGGGCCCGAGGCCGTGATAATCGATGGGGAGCTGGTGCCCAGGCCGGGTAGGAGCAGCGTCTGGAGCAGCGTGGTGGAGGAGTCGCGGCGGCTAGTGGGGCTCGCCGAGCGCGGCGTGCTGGTGGCTGGCGTGTTGAAGCGTAGCTACTCGCGGACGATAGCCTCGAGGCTGGGGCTCCCGGTCAGCGACCGCGCGCTGGCGTCTGCAGTGCTGGATAGGGGGGAGGTCCTGGAGGCCGCCCACCCCTCCAGGGAGCTGGCTGAGAGGGGCTGCGTGGAGGCCTTCTATAAGCCGCTGCGGGGCCCGCCGCTGGCGGTGAAGCTTGAAGCCTGCTGCCCGAGGGGTGCGGACTGCTGCGGGCTGGCCGCCTTCCTCGCCTCGGAGGCTGGCGCGACCGGGTTC
>JAADFC010000095.1 GCA_013153105.1 Thermoproteota archaeon | reverse complement strand
AGCGCCTCCAGCTCGCCCAGAGCCTTCTCCTCGGTCTCCGCGAGCCCCAGCCCCGCCGCCTTGGGGCCGAGTACCCTGTTGGCAACCACAAGCTCCACGCGGAGCCCCAGCTCCCCCGCCTCCCCGGCCACCACGCGGGCCTCGTAGACGGGGAGCGGCTCCGGCGTGGCCACTATGACGAGGCCGGTCCTAGCGGGGTCCCTCAGCTCCCCCAGCAGCCGCCGGTACCTCTCCGCCAGCGCTGCAAGCTTCTCGAGCACAGGGTCCCTCTTCTCCAGCTCCTCCAGCCTCCCCAGCGCCCTGGCTATAGCATACTTGGTCGCCACTATCCTCTCCCGCAGCTCCCGGAGGGTCCTTATCCAGAAGAGGTAGAGGCTGGGCAGCCTGAGCACACGCAGCGAGACCCCGGTGGGGGGCGTGTCTATAACCACGGCGTCCACGTCGCCGCGCTGGTAGAGCTCCCAGAGTATCCGGAGGAACACCTCCTCCTCGAACCCCGGCGCCTGCCGGACAGCCTTCTCCACGTCCAGGCTCCCCAGCGCCGTGAGGGCGGGCATGAGCCTCTTGAGGAGGAGCCCATACTCCCTCGCCACCTTCTCGGCGAGCGGCTCGACCCGGTACTGGACCGCCCGCAGCCCCGGGGAGACCTCGACCTCCCGCAGCGGCGCCGGGAGGCGGAGGTACTCGAGCAGGTGCCCCGCCGGGTCCATGCTCGCCAGCAGCACCCTCCAGCCCATCCTCTCCCGCAGCTCCCACGCCAGCCGGAGGCTCGTAGTGGTCTTGCCGACCCCGCCCTTCCCCATCGCTATGAGCACGTGGGGCCTCCTCCACCCCCCGCGGTCGAGGGCGTCGAGCAGGTAGCCCATCACCACTCGCCCCCCATGCTGCTGAAGAGGTCCGCTATAGTGTCCCCGCCCCTCCACGTGCGGGAGAACAGGTAGCCCAGCTCATCCTCGAGCAGCGGCGCCAGCTCAGCCGCCAGCCCCAGCGGCGCCAGCGGAAGCCCCACCAGGCTGCCCATGACCAGGCTGAGGAACGCGTGCTCCAGCTCCGCCAACTCCACCTCCAACGTCTCCACGCTCTGCTCCACCAGCGCCTGGTGCAGGCCCCGCAGCGCCGCCGCCAGCTCCCCGGCGAGCCTCTTCAGGGGCCCTAGCAACGCCTCCGGCACCCCCGCTTGGGGGCTGCGGGTGGGACGGCTTATACCCGGATGCCGGGCGGCGCGGCGTCGCAGGTCTAGTGTAGTGTTGAAAATGTTGGATTACCCTCGAATGCTCTGTTGTGTGCGAACCTCTCAGTAAAAGGGTTTAAAGCATCCCTCCTCGCGGCCGCTCCCACCCTCGGCACACGAGGTAGTACCGGCCGCCTCCCCGGGTGGTGACCCGTGGCGCTCCGCGCCGTCGGCGCGGTACTCACCGTGGTGGGCCTGCTGCTCTTCGCCTACGCCTTCGCCGTCGGCGCCCAGAAGGGCGTGATAGGCAGCGAGAAGCAGTGGACCGGCGACGCTGTGGCGGTGCTTGCTGGCTGGTTCCTCCTGATGATAGGCCCCGCCCTCTACTTCGGCAAGACGCCCAGCAGCATAGTCCAGGCGGTCGGGGAGGCCAGGGAGGAGACCGGCTAGCCTAGGGGGTGGGTGGCCGTGGCGGTCCCCGCGATAGCGGTCGCGGCTATAGTCCTCGCGGTCTACGCCGCCGCCTACACGCTCTACGGCAGGAGGATACTGGAGCGCAGGATAGTCCGCGCCGACCCCTCGAGGCAGACGCCCGCCATAGCCAAGTTCGACGGCGTCGACTACGTGCCGGCCAACAAGTACGTGCTATTCGGCCACCACTTCGCCAGCATAGCCGGCGCCGGGCCCATAGTGGGCCCCGCGATAGCCATGGCGTACGGGTGGGGGCTGCCGCTGCTCTGGGTGCTCTTCGGCAACGTGTTCATAGGCGCGGTCCACGACTACCTGGCGCTTATGGCGAGCGTTAGGCACGGCGGCCTCTCGATAATGAGCGTCTCCGAGAACGTGATGGGGAGGAAGGCGAAGTACATCTTCCTCATCTACGTCTACGCGGCGCTGCTGCTGGTGCTCGCAGCCTTCTTCAGCGTCAACGCGATACTCTTCGTGAAGAACCCCAGCGCCGCCACCAAGGCGATGCTCTACATGCCCATAGCTGTGCTCGTCGGCTTCCTCCTGTACCGGACGAGGCTCAGCCCCGCCGCCACAACCATACTAGCAATACTGGTGCTCGTCGGCGCCATAGCTTACAGCATCAAAGTGCCCTTCGTCATACCCGGCGTCCAGGCACTAGCCACCGAGGGCGTGGCCGGCAGCGCCCAGTACCACACCTGGCTCCTCCTCCTCGCAGCATACGCGTGGCTCGCCAGCGTGCTCCCCGTCTGGTACCTCCTACAGCCGAGAGACTACCTCAACGCCTACCTGCTATGGAGCTTCGTCGGCCTAGCGATACTCTCAGCGCTGCTCGCCGGCGCCGAGCCGCTCACCGGCCCCATATACACCAGCTTCGCCCCGCCGATCTTCGCTGGGCAGCCGACCCCGTTCTGGCCGGCGATAGCCCTGATAATAGCCTGCGGCAGCCTCAGCGGGTTCCACAGCATAGTCGCCAGCGGCACCACGAGCAAGCAGCTGGCCAACGAGCTTGACGCGCTGCTCGTCGGCTACGGCGCAATGCTCACCGAGGGCGCGGTAAGCAGCATGGCTGTGATACTCCCGATAGCCCTGGCCTGGTTCACGCCGAACTTCGCCGTGCTAATGAGCGCCATGGGCCTCACCGACAAGCCGGTGACCCTCACCATGCCCGTCACCCTCCCCGACGGCACAACCGTCGAGAAGGCCAAGGTGGTGGTGACCTACTACCAGGCCTACTACGGCTACCAGGGCCCCGCCAAGGTCATACTACCCGATGGCCGCGAGCTACAGCTCAACGTGAACGTGCCCGCGAAGGGTATAATGGTGTTCGACAAGGTGCAGAGGTTCGTGCTAGGCTACGGCTACATGGTCGGCACCGCCTTCCGCGACCTGGCCACGGTGGGCGTGGTTGCAGCCAAGTTCGCCGCTATAGCGCTGGCGACCTTCATACTCACCACCCTCGACAGCGCCACGAGGCTGGCGAGGTTCGCGTGGCAGGAGATGTTCGACTGGCTCGAGTCCAGGAGCCCCGGCGCCTACAGGGTGATAGCCAACCCCTACGTGGGCAGCGCGATAGCGGTGGCGATAGGCGCGGCTATGGCGTACCCCTACGTGACCATAGGCGGCAAGCACCTGCCAGCCTACAACGTGATATGGCCCGCGTTCGCCGGCACCAACCAGCTACTAGCGGCGCTGGCGCTCCTGACCAGCGCCCTCTGGGTCTACGCGGTCCTAAAGGTCAGGGAGGCGAAGTACAACCTACTGATACAGGTGCCCGCCTGGTTCCTATGGGTGACCGTGACCACCGGCCTGCTCTGGTGGACCGCGGTGGTGCTGCCGAGGCTGCCCACGGTGCAGAAGATAGGCGCCGGCACCCTGGTGCTGATAAGCATCGCGATAGACTTCCTCCTGATAGCCCTCTACGTCACCGGCCTCCGCCGCGCCAGGGCTGCCAGGCCCGCCGAGGCCGTCACCGGCGGCGGCTCCTAGAGCGCTTCTCTCCACGCGCCGTTTTCCCCGTCCCCGCGCTCCCCCCGGGCTTCTGCCCCTCGGCTTCTTAGCGGCCTGCCTCTCGGCTGGCTGGTGGGGTGGGCTGTGGCGCTCCCGCAGGAGCTGCTGGGGCTGCTGGTCTACCTCGCCGTGGTCCTGGGCGGGCTTGCGGCGCTGTGGTTCTTCACTGTCCGCCGCGACCTGATAAGGAGGATGAAGAGGGTTGTGGAGATACTGGAGGAGGAGCTGAGGCCCCGGGATAAGAGCTACACGCTGCTCGGCTACCTTGTCGGGTTCCGCGCTGTCTACAGGTCGCCGAGGATACGGGGCGTCGACACCGCGTGGGCGCTCTACACGCAGCCGCCGAGGCACGTGCTCCTCTACCTACCGCTCCTCCACCTCTACGGGGCCCGGGAGAGGCTGGAGCTGACCCTCCGCCTCTCCAGGCCGCCCCGCGGCGAGGCCCACCTCTACGCGCCGTGGGACAGGGCGACGCGGAGGGAGGTGGAGCGCGACACCGCCGGCGCGGCGCTGCGGGCGGAGCCGCTGGAGCTGGCCGGGGAGGAGATGAGGCTCCTCACCGACGGCAGCCCCGAGGCCAGGGCGGCGGCGGTGGAGCTGGCCACGCAGCTCGCCAGGGTGCTCGGCGAGCCCCCGCTCCGGGTAACCCTCTCCCAGCGCCACCGCGCGCTCCACGTAGCCCTCGAGCCCAGGATAGCAACGCTCCGCAACGCGGTGAGGACAGTGGCCAGGTACGCGGAGAAGCTCCAGGAGCAGCGCTAGCACGGCCCCACCCCCGCCCCGGGGGCCAGCAGCTATAGCCTCGCGGCACGCTCCTCCCCCTGGGCGAGGGCGCCTAGTCTTGAGCCGCGCCGAGGCCAGGGTGAAGGTGTACCGGAGCGTGGACGAGCTGCCCGAGGTCCTCGAGCCGGGCAGGTACCTCGTTGAGGATTTAGAGGTTGAACTGCGCGAACCTATGTCGAGGGAGGAGCTGGTCTACCAGCTCAGGAAGACCCGAGAGCTTGTAAAGAAGTTTGGCCGCGAGGGTTGGGTCTAGGTTTCTCAGCGTTTCCTCCGCTTCAGCCTCCTGTAGGTCTCCTCGTCCCTCCTGGAGGCCAACAGGAAGACTACCATGCATCTCCTAGCGTTAACCACGTAGACCAGGCGGTAGGGCTTGCCCCCTGAGGTATAGCCGGTACCTCCTCCTCTTCAAGCCGTCAATACTGTAGAGCACCGGCTCCCTCAGCAATCTCACAATCTCCCCCGGGTCCCTGTTGAGGCTCTCCTCTAGGCTCCTCCTCCACTCCTCCAGCTCCCCGGCGAGGCCCCTCTCCTCGAAGAGCTCCACCACGTCCGGGTCGAGCACCACCCTCCACCTGCCGCGGCACTCCTCAAGCATCCGGCCCCAGGCCTCCACCGGTGTAGGCGTCATCGCCGCTAAGAGGAGCCCTCGGGGCCCCTCTCCCCGCCCTTGGGGGTGTCGTCCCGCTCTTGAGGCGTATGAGCCCGGAGGAGTGGATAGCCCTGGCCAGGGCCTCGCTGCTGGAGCTGCGCTCCTCCGCTGCGCGGGGGCCTCGGGGCAGGCTGCTCTGGTGCAGCTCCGCCCGCCCCACGCCTCGGGGGCTCCTGCTCGGGGGCTGCGTGGGCTCCCCGCCCCCCTCGGGGTCGACGGCGCTGGTGGAAGTCTACGAGGCTGAGGGGGCCCCGGTCTACACTGGGTTCGCCCCCGTGGAGGATGCCGGCGGGGGCCTGCTGCTGGCGAGCCTCGACCTGGCCCTCCAGGCGCCCAGGCCGCCGGTGCAGGTGGCGGTGGCAGGCTACGCGGCGCCGGAGGAGCTTGCCTCTGGTGTAGACGCTGGTCTGCTCGGCCTCGACTGGCTCGCCGAGAGGCTCTGCCCCACACCCACGCCGGAGGCCGCCTGGCAGGCGGCGAGGACCCTCGCCGCCCTGGTGGGCGCCCTGCTGCTCGGCCGCGACCTGGTCCCGGCGCCGGAGAGCTTCGCGCCGGAGGCCCGGGGCTACATCACCGCAGGCGAAGACTTCATCGCAGTGGAGCCTCTCGTCGCCTACGTGACCCCCTCGTGGCAGCCGAGCCAGGGTATCGTGGGGATGGAGCAGCCTCCGCCCGCGGCTATGCTCGAGATACAGCCGGGGCCTAGGCTGGAGAGGAGAGACCCAGGCTGCAGGTGGGCCGTGAAGCTGTAGCAGCCCAGCCGCCGGCCGCGCTAGCCTGTGACCTCCACCAGCCTCCCCCTCCTCCGGTACTTCTCCAGGTCGCTCCTCGACACCACGTGAACCTCCAGCGGGTGGCTGAGGGGGAGGCCTAGCTTCTCCCAGATGTGGGCTATCACCATGGCGGCCTCCCTCGCCGTGGGCTGGTGTGGGAGGACGACCAGCAGGTCTATGTCGCTGGCCGCCGTCGCCCGGCCCTCCACGAGGCTGCCCGCCACGTAGACCCTAGCATCGGGGTACAGCTCCCTGACCGCCCTCGCAGCCTCCGCGGCTATCCTCTTCCAGTCCTCTAGCAGCCTCCTCCTCTCCCCCAGCAGCTCCGCCAGTATTTCCGAGTAGCTCCTTGACAAAGCCTCTATCACCTTCCTGACGAAGCTGACTATGTCTCTGGCGTCCTCCTCCGTGTAGACCCTGGGCGTGTACCTGGCCGCTATATAGACGTCCTCCAGCTCGGAGAAGAGGGGTCTCCGCCTCCTGGCGTAGTCGCGGACCCTCTCCACGGCCTGGGGCCGAGCGCCTGGGCGAGGAGCGCGAGCAGCTGGCGGATGCTGTGCGTGCGGGGGTAGTCGCCTAGGACACGGTGGAGCTGCGCCTTGGGGTAGATCTGGAGAGCCTGCTCGGCCAGGAAGACCGCGACGTCCTGCCTGCGCTTCTCCAGCGCGTCGAGGCCTCCTCGAGCATCATCCTGGACCTGCGGAGGAGCAGCCTGTACTCGTCGAGGCTGCCCACGCCCGGGGCACCCCTCCGCCTCGGGGCCTAGTACCAGTAGGTGTCGAGGTAGAGGTGCTCCCGGACCGGCTTCTGGAGGCCCAGGCCGGTGGGGCATACGGGGCGGAGCCTGCAGCCTCCCCCTGCGGCGCACGCCGGGTGGCCTCCTGGGCAGCCGGCGCGGCACCTAGGCTTCTCGGCTGTGCAGACTCTGCGGCCCATGGTCCAGAGTATGTCGTCTAGTATGAAGTCGTCCGCTGGTATCGCCTCGGCGACCCGGTGCCAGGCCTCCCTCGCCGCTATCCTTACTGCTATGTCCTCCCAGGGGGTGGCCTCCAGCTGGTGCTCCACCTTCCGGGCGAGGTTCTCCTCGAGCACCACGAGCCGGAGGCGCAGCGCTATCCTTGCCAGGTGGTTGTCGAGGGGGACCCGCTTGTTCCACGGGTCCCTTATCCTCAGGAGGCCGCGGCGCTCGAGGAACTTCGCCAGGAGCATCGTCTTCTTCTCCACCGGGTCGCTGTAGGCTTCGAAGACGCGGAGCCTCTCCGCCAGCCCCGGGTCGCCGGGGGTCCAGGTGTGGAGGTACCCGGTGTCAAGCAGCTCCAGCGGGTCGCCGCGGTAGAGGAGCCGCAGCTTCCGGGCTAGGTCGCGGAGCAGCGCCGCCCTCGCCTCCGGGTCCGGCGGGCAGGCGCTGCCGGCGCAGAGCCAGGCCCGGATCTCGCCGGGCGTTATCTTCTCGAGCCTCTCCACAGTGTAGAAGCCGGGGTCCCGCTCGAGCCGGAGGGCGCCCAGCCTGTAGAGCAGGTCGGCGCCGTGGTAGCAGCCGTCGCCGGGGAGGCAGGCCTCGTAGGGGCGGCGGGGCCTGGAGAGGCGGTGGTCCATCGCGACCATCACCAGGAAGTACATCGCCACGGTGCGGGGCTCGGCGCCGCGGGGCGGGTAGAAGCGGGGGTCCACGAACTCGTCGGGCTTGTAGGCCTCCAACGCGGGCCGCAGCGCCTCAGCCACGCGGAGCGCCTGCGCCTCGTCCACAAGCGGCACCGCCGCCACCCCGCCGCCGTCTGGAGGGCGAGCGGGGAATTAGGGGCTCCACCGGGTAACACCTGGCTGGGGGTGGCTGTTGCCCAGGGTGAAGCCCCTCTGGGAGGCGGCCAGGTGGCTGCTGCGCCTCGGCGCCCCGCCCGGCGACGTGGCCCGCGCGGCGAGGCTGGCGAGGAGGGCCACGGTGGTCAGGCTAGAGAAGGACGAGGCGGTGGTAGCGGTGCCCAGCCAGAGGCTCGGGGCGGTGCCGCCGGAGAGGCCGGTGGCCCACCGGGACCTCGCCGCGATACTCGAGGGCGGCGAGCCCCGCATAGCCGAGGCGGTGGTGGGCAGGCTCCCCGAGGAGCAGCAGGTCTACATGGTCCGCGTCACCCCCCGCGGCGCCGCCTGCGGCTGCCCAGCCACGAGGCTCGGCGGCGACCCCCTATGCGTCCACAAGATGGCGGCGGCGATGAAGCTCTACACCCTCGGCCGCCTCGACCTCCTAGCCTGGCTCCCCGAGGCGGTCAGGGAGAAGAGGAGCTGGAGACAGCGCCGCCACCGCCCCCGCGGGGCCCAGGGCCGCGGGGGCGCGGGGCTGGCAGCGTGGCTCCAGGGGTAACGCGGCAGACCCCACTCTTTACGCCCCAGAACACTCCCAGGGGCTGGTGGAGGGATGGGCGTGGCGGCTGAAGCCCCTGGGGAGGCGGGCCTCCGGGGCCTGGGGGCGACGGAGGCGAGCGAGAGGGTCCTACGCGTCTTCCGCTCCAGGGTCGAGTCCTCCCAGAGCCTCTGGGAGCTGCTCGAGGCGCTCGACTACCTCGCCTCCAGCCTCTCCAGGCGCCCGTTCTCAGCGCTGCTCCTCAACACGGCCAGGAGCGTGCTCGAAGCCGTAGCCTCCGGCGGCTGGCAGAGCCTAGAGGAGCTGCGGAGCCTCCTCACCGCCAGGGTCGACGAGATGCTCGCCAGGGTGGTGGCCGAGACAGAGGCCGCCGCGGAGATAGCGGCGAGGCGCCTGGAGCCCCGGGACGTAGTGCTCACCTACAGCTACAGCAGGAGCGTGCTACGCGCACTGGAGAAGGCGGCGGCGATGGGCAAGGAGCCGAGGGTCATAGTGGCAGAGTCGAGGCCCCTGCAGGAGGGCCTGGAGATGGCCAAGAGGCTGGCCAGGAGCGAGATAAAAGTCACCCTCATAGTAGACTCGGCGGTCAGGTTCCTAGCCAGGGAGGCCACCAGAGTCCTCCTCGGAGCAGACGCTGTCACCGCAGACGGCAGCATAGTAGCGAGAACCGGCAGCGGCATGGTCGCCCTCGCAGCCTCCGAGGCAAGGGTGAGAGTCACGGTCGTCGCCGGCACCTACAAGCTCTACCCCGAAACCGTCTACGGCCTAACCATAGAGACGCCGTGGCTCGGCGACGAGATAGTCCCAGAGCAGCTCCGCAGCCTGGACGTCAAGGGGTACGCGCCCCTATACGAGACCGTACCCCCCAGCCTCGTCGACGCCCTCGCAACCGAGAAGGGGGTCATAGCACCGGAGGCTGTCCCCCTCCTCATAAGGGAGGCCTACGGCGAGTGGCCCCCCAGGATAAGGGGGCTTGAGGAGCTACAGAGGGAGGCTAGGGAGAGGATACTGGAGGCCATCCAGGAGGAGAGGAGGGGCTAGCGGCGCCTCAGCTGCGCCACCGCCCCGCCGCCGCCCGGGGCGCGGAGCAGCTCCGGCCTCTCCACCCGCAGGCTTTCCAACATCCTCGCTATCACACCCTCAACCCTGCTGTTCCTCTCCATAGCACCCGCAGCCTCCCGGGCCAGCCTCGCCGCCCAGAGTATCGCTAGCAGCCCACCCGTCGCCGCCGCAGCCGCAGCGGCGCCGGGGCCCCTCTCAGCCACCAGCCTCCTAGTGTCAATATCCACGTTCACACCGTGCTTCTCCGCTATAGCCGCCAGCCTCGACAACACTTCCAGGCTCGCAGTCTCATGCTCGTAGAGCAGCCTGTTGTACCTATAGAGCATGTAGAATATGGACGGCGGGAACAGGGCCACCAGCAGCGCGTCCCGCAGCGGCTCCCCGTCCCCGCTGGTGGGCCTCAGCCTCCCCACGATACGCTGCAGCTCCACAACCTCAATGTCACGGAGCCCCAGGCTCCCCAGGTAGTCCGCGATAACCCTGTACAAACCTATCATCTTCCTCTCATGCTCCGCGTGACGGCGCAGCACAACGTAGACGCCGTAGGCGCCCAACACGCCAGCGATATAGAGCAGGGCTAGCGCCAGCGGAAGGGAGGAGACGACAGCCCCAACCCCGCCCGTCGCCAGCCGGTAGGCGAGAAACACGGCAACACCCAACACAACCGCGAAGGGGATAGCTAGAAGCGCCGCCGGGAAGCCCCTAGACCCCGCCAAGACTCCCGGCCCCACACGCGTCCCAGGGGCCTGGGCCGCTTGTTGTTAAACCTGTAGCATAATACCCGACAGCCAGGCAGTAGCTTAAACCAGTGGAGCCCCGGGACCTCCCCGCGCTACGCTCCTCTAGGCCGGTCCTCCCCTCGACACGCCCCGACGGGGCGCACTACAACACAGATTATACAAAAAAAAAAAAAAATAAAGTTGTAACCTTAAGTACCCTTGCTAATAAGCGCAGCGGCCGCCAACCTAGAACAATTACTACTATAGTGACAGGCTCCTGTTCGCGGCTGATCCTAAGGTGCATGAGGCTTGGCAGGAGGCCTCCTAGCAGGCTCCGGGCTTGAGGAGAACCTCTTCACAGTACTGGTAGAGTCCACGGAGTCTAAGACGGTCTTCGAGGAGCGTGGTGGGAAGCGGCTGCTCGATAGGATTAGAAGCGGGGACCTCTCCCGCGGCGGCTACGTGGTGGTCGCCGACGGAGGCGACACGAGGTTCTTCATAGTAGCCTATAACGGCAGGATAGTATACGCGGAGGCCTCCCAGGCGGGCCGCCTGGTCAAGGGCGACGAGGCGCTCCGGCTGCTCGAAGGCTACAACGCGACGCTACGCGTGGGCGTGGGGAGGCTCCGGCCGAGGCTTGTCGAATGGAGCCCCAGCCTCAGCGTCTACGTCCGGGGCATCGACCTCCAGCACCGGCAGCTGATAAACACGCTCAACAGCCTCTACCAGGCCCTCCTCCTCGGCGGGGAGCGGAGACAGGTGGGATGGACCCTTGGCTTCCTAGAGGAGTACAGCAGGTTCCACTTCCGCACCGAGGAGAACTTCCTACAGCGCCACGGCTACCCCCAGCTGGAGCAGCACCGCCGTGAGCACAGGTGGTTCGTGGAGAAGGTCAACAGGCTCCGCGAAGAGCACCGACGGGGCGAGCGGGAGCTGGGCCTCGAGATGCTCGCCTTCCTAGCCAGGTGGGTCCGGGGCCACATAGCGGGGAGTGACCGCCGCTACGCCGAGTGGCTCCGCAGCAAGGGCCTCGCCTAGAGGGGCCCGGGCCGCATACTACACCCATGCGCCCCCAAGGAAGCCCAGCCGGGACCCCCTGCAGGGGGTGGAGCCCCGCAGCCCAGGCCGGGAAGGTATGAAGCGCCCGGCCAACGCCGAGACGCTGGAAGCTTGGAAGCGAGTCCGGCCAGGAGCGCAGCACTGCATGATAGATTTTCGACGGGCTGTCGGCCCGGCTCACGTCTCAGCCTGGCAGGTCCCTGGAGCCGGCGCAGCCTATTATTGTCGCGTGTTTAAGTCGCCTGGCGGGGTCCACGGGACTTGCGGGGGTGGGCCTGCGTGCCAGGGAGGCTGCGGGGGCTGGCCCGGGACCCCCGCGTGGGGCTGGCCGCGGTGACGCTGCTGTTCCTCCTCTCGCTCCGGGGGCTCGAGAGGATAAAGGCTAGGCTGGGCGGCGACGCGGCGGGGCTGGGGCTGCTGGAGGCGGGCGTCGCGGCCGCGTATGCCGCCGCGCTGCTGGGCTACCTCGCCATGGCGAGGCGGCGCGTCTAGCTGGTCCTCCAGCCGAGGCGGCCGGCGAGGTAGGCCTCTATCGCCCGCGCGGCCTCGAGGCCGCTCTTCGCCGCGGGGCCTATCAGGCTGGGCCCGTGGGCCACGTCCCCCGCCGCGAACACCGGCTCCCGAGTCGTCCTCTTGTACTCGTCCACGTCTATAGTCCCGTCGGGCCTCAACCTTATCCCGTAGCTCCCCCCGTCGAACGGGGGCGTCGGCACCAGCCCCACAGCCTCCAGCACCATGTCAGCCTCGAGGACAAGGTACTCGCCGGGCACCGGCACCGGCCTCGGCCTCCCCCCGCCCGGGCTCGGCTCCAGCCTCATCCGCTGCAGCCTGACCGCCACAAGCCTCCCAGCCTCCCCGATGTACTCGACAGGCTGCACCAGCTCGTGCACCACAGCCCCAGCCTCCTCAGCCTCCCGGAACCCCCTCGGCCCCGCCGGCGCATACTCCCGGGTACGCCGGTACACCAGGTGCACCTCCCGCGCCCCAAGCCACCTGGCAACAATAACAGCGTCGACCGCAGTCAACCCCCCGCCGACAACCACGACACGCTCACCCACCGGAGGCCTATCGCCGCGGTACCCGTACCTCCACATGTGGTACCAGACAATCCACTCCATCGCAGGCATAACCTGCGGCAGCTCGCTCCCGGGAATCCCCAGCCTCCGACTCCTCCAAGTACCCGTGGCGATCAACACCGCGTCACTCTCCCCGATGAGATCGCCCAGCAGCACATCCCGGCCAACAACAGTATTCAAACGGAACACAACACCAAGACGACGAAGCTCCTCAACCCCCCGCCTCACACCCTCCTTATCAATATGCTTCTCCAACACCCCAAAGATGAGGAAACCCCCAGGCTCCGGGTTACGGTCAACAACCACAACCTCAAACCCACGACAACGCAGGTAGCCAGCAGCAAACAACCCCGCAGGACCCGCACCAACAACAACCACACGACGACCCCCAACACCAGCCGGAACCCCACCCGGCCGACAGCCAACCACAAACCGCAACCCAGCCCACACCCAGCCCCACACAACCCCCAACACACCACAATAAACCCCCACAACCCACCCCAAAACCAACAAACACACAAACACAACAAAAACACCCCATGAAACCCCCAACACCAACAACCCTACGCTCACATTCAAACTCTATGAACCTCACGTCCTCGGAGATGCGTCTCTAGCCTGTCGATCCTCTCTTCTGGAGTGTTGCAATTCTAGTATTGGTTCCTTGGGAGCACGCCATGGGTGGATCGGTAGCTGTACATGGGCGCATCCTTTAGATTCTACTCGAATCCATGGGAGCACCGCCCAGCACAGCTCCAAGCAGCT
>JAADFC010000023.1 GCA_013153105.1 Thermoproteota archaeon | reverse complement strand
GTGCGGGGGTGCCCGAGCCAGGTCAAAGGGGGCGGGCTTAGGACCCGCTGGCGTAGGCCTGCGTGGGTTCAAATCCCACCCCCCGCACCACAAACCCCACGCCTTCTACAAGCGCTAAGTGTCTGGCGAGCCCTTCATCCGCACCCTGCCGCAGCAGGTGGCAGCCTGTACCCAGGCGGAGCTGGCTCTAGACAAATCCCGGGCCATATGCTGGTATACAAGGAGCACAGCTCGAAGCTATACATCTGGGTTCAACTAGACTATAACATCTATGCTACATCTGGAGGCGCGTTTACACTCTTCCACTCTTCAGAGCCCCACAGCGGCTGGGGGCCGGGGAGGGGTATGCGTCCATGTGGCGCCCCACGCTGGTAATCCTCGCCGTGATGTTCATTCTCCTCTCGCCCAAGGCTTGGGGGCTTACCGTAGGCTACTACGGCTCCGACGGTGGGTGCAGCGGGCCGCCCTACGCCCGGGTTTTCGCTGCACCCGACGCCCTCGCGACAGTCTTGCTATCCAAGACCGACGGCTGCTATTGCGGCTGCGACTCTCTCGCCTGGCTGGGCCTCGCCGAACTCGACAAGGGTCTATACCTCGTGTTCGTCGAGTACACCTTGGCTGAGCACAGGGGCTCCCCGGGGAAGCTGAAGGTCCCCTCTGTTGCAGTGGTTGAGGAGTGGGCGCTCTGGAGCACCGGCTACACCGGGGCGGCGCGGTATCGCGGCCCCATAATCGCTGTAGACCCAACCTGGGCTATATGTGGGACAGGCCGAACCCTGTGACCGCGGTAACGGTTTACCATAGCGGTGATAGGTTCACCTTAGTCTACCCCTTTGACCCGCTAGAGAGCATCGGCGTTCTAGTACGCGTGAAGCTAATCGTCCGAGTTGACGGCGACGCCAGCGGCCACTATACTGTAAGGCTTGTAGCATCCTCGGTCGAGGTAGGCGGTGTGAGGGTCTCTGCCAGCCCCTGGACGCATTTGGCAGACGTCATGGCCGAGTACCGGGGTAAGCCGTGGATTGCACTCTACGCCAGAACCGGCTGGGCTCACGGCTTCGGCGACTTCTGGGGGCCAGTGGAGCGGCAGCGCATAGTCGTCTGGCGGTACACCGTTACCAGGCTGCCTCTACTCTCTCCCCTGCGGTAGGCAGGCAGCACGGGGAGCACCTTTAGCTCAGCACCGCCCAGGCCCGCACATTCATCCCGGTGCGATGCCGTGGAGCTTGGCGGGTTCCGGCTCACCCTCTACCAGCCTGGCGGCGTGATGGGCTGCCTCTACGCTGTCGAGGAGGTGCTGCTCAAGCGTAGGAGTCGCTTCCAGGAGATAATGATAGTGCGCCTCAAGGGCTTCGGCAAAGCCTTGATACTCGACGGCTTGATACAGAGCGCCGAGGCCGACGAGTACATATACCATGAAGCCCTGGTACACCCAGCAATGCTACTCCACCCCCAGCCGCGGCGCGTCCTCATCCTGGGCGGCGGCGAGGGCGCCACGCTACGGGAGGCCCTACGCCACCCCACCGTCGAGAAGGCTGTCATGGTCGACATAGACGAGGAGGTAGTACGCGTATCGAAAGAGTACCTCCCCGAGTGGCATCAGGGAGCCTTCGACGATCCACGGGCTGAGGTGAGGATAATGGACGGCTTCGACTATGTACGCGAGGCCAGCAAGCGCGGAGAGAGGTTCGACGTGGTGATAATGGACCTTACAGACCCTTACGGCTCGGAGGTGGCCAAACACCTCTACGGCGTGGAGGCGTTCCAGACGATAAAGAATGTGATGACACCGGAGGGTGTGCTAGCCGTTCAGGCGGGGTCCTCAACCTTCTTCCCCGAAGCCTATGAGGCCGTGGAGAAGGCACTACGCCAAGTGTTCGAGAAGGTGAGAGGCTATGGTGCCTGGATACCAAGCTTCACTTATGTAAACAGCTTCCTGCTCGCCAGCGACAGGCTGGAGCCAGGCGTGCTCGCAGACCCTGCTGAAGCGGAGGCCAGGCTGCAGCGCAGGGGGCTCAGGCTGCGCTTCATCGCCGGCGGCGAGAGGCTGGCGATGATGTTCAGCCTCGAGGGCGCCGCCCCACGGCTCCGGTAGGACCCACCCCCGAGACTTTTAGATGACAGGGCCCTGCTGCTCGGCTGACGCAACAGTCTTTATCAACTCGTCCATCTTCCTGCAGACGCTCAGCAGAGCCCGCACGAGAGGCTTCGGCACCTCGTACATGTAGGCGCGGCCGCCGCGTCGGAGCGGATAGGGTTTCCGAGTCACGAGTCCCCTCATGTAGAGGCTCCGGAGGGCGCGGCGGACCACCTCGGGGTTCCTCTCCAGAGCCTCAGCGATATCCTTCGCTATAGCGCCACGCCCCTGCGCGATTAGGTAGGACAGGACCTGCGCCTCCTCCTCGTTGAGCGATAGGACACACTTCAACATACACTTCAGCCTTGCTATGTTTATGTGATGCGTATCCTCGTGTAGATACGATATATGCTGTATGGGGGCCTCACTGCTCATGCTCAAGGGGGACCACCTGCCCGCCGGGGGCGCAGCTGCCACCTCTGCGGCGGGGTTCCAAGTCGCTTGTAGGGGTGGCCGCCCCTTAAATCAGCTTAGCGCCCGTTTACTACCGCAACCCGATAGAGGCGGTTCAGCGGCGCAGCCTCAGCCGCTCTAGCACCATCTCCCTCGGCAGCAGCGCCAGAAGCGGCGCAGCCCGCGGGCCGCTGGGCCTGCCGAGGAACACCATGTAGAGGCTCCGGTAGAACTCCCTACGGCGCTTCGCGTCCCAGCCCCTTGTATACTCCACCATAACCCTCTTGATAGACTCCTCGTTCCACTCCTCGAGCCGCGAGAGCGCGTCTGCGAGGCCCTCCAGGAGGCGCTTGTGCTCCTCGGGTACAGCCTCGAGAACCTCGGCAGGCAGCCGCTCCAGCAGCCTGACGCGCATGTGCTCCGGCGCATACCGCTCCGCCCAGCGCCTGGCCCTAGGCAGCAGCCTACGGACACGCTCAAGGTCGAAGCTGCTGGGCTCAGGGGGCAGGTGGCCTACCCGCTGCAGCCTGCGGACAGCCTCGCTCTCCCACATCTCCTCGGGGAGGAGCTGCGCCAGTATGGCAAGGTGCGTGTACGGCGGCTGCGCCGGCATACGCTCCGGTGGCCCGCCGCGCACGTAGCTGAGCTCATAGCTCCTCCGGAGGAGCAGGTCCTCCCACTCCCTGCCCGTGGCTTCAACGCCGTAGAAGACGCGCTCCGCACGGTAGTACTGGTCGTAGTAGAGGGGCACCTCGTGCAGGCCCAGCACGAGTTTCCTCATAGGAGGCGTGCGGAGCACCAGGAACCGTAGCAGCTCCGGCTCGGCAACCTCGAGCCACTCGCGGGGTGTGAACCCTATGAAGTCGCTGCTGCTCATATCCTGTTCGCGCCCGTCGGGGTAGCGGACAGCCACCCACTCGTATGGCAACCCCTCCGGAGGCTCCAGGCCGAACACAGCCACCGCAAGCTCGTTAGCACTGTCACGGCTGCCCCCCGGTGTAGCGTGGTCCTTGCCGTAGGGCTCGAAGCGCACGTTGAGGCTCCACCAGACGCCAACCCACTCCAGGCGCCAGTTCAGCTTCCCATCCCAGAGCGGGGCCCAGCCCTCACCGCCACAGCTGCGGCAACGGTAGTAGACGCGGTTACCCTCAAAATCCACCTCAAGGGCCTCCGTGGAGTCTATCCTGCCGCACCGCTGGCACCTAGGCTCGAAAGGTATCCAACCCTCCGGGTAGGGCCTACGGCCCCGATACTTGTTTATAACCCTGCGAACCTCCCCACGCCGCTCCACAGCAAGCTTAGTGAACTCCAACAGCCTACCCTTATACAGCTCCGTTGTGGTCACAACCTCCACGTGTCCCCGCGTAAACTCGTCTATATACGGCCCGAAGTCCCTCCAGTACCTGTCAACCCAGCTGGGAAGCTCCCCCAGCGGGTCCGGGACGCGTATCAGGGGCCACCCGCGGTAACGCTCCGCCTCCCTGGGATCGCGGAACTGCCTCAACTGGCTCGGCTTACCCTTCCAAGCATCCTGCGTGTAGAGAGTAAGCATGCGCGACACACGATAGCCCCGCTCCTCGAGAAGCGAGGCCACAACATCGCCCACTATAACCTCGCCACGCAGCCTGCCAACATGCTGCAACCCCGAGACAGAGAGACCACCATTGACCACGACCTCCCGGACACCCCTGGACTTAAACACTGAATCTAGACGCTCTACAAGCGCGTCAACCCAGTGAACCAGGCGGCCATCCCTCTCGACAACAGCCTCGCGCAGGAAGCGTTCTCCCCTAACATCGCCGCGCGCCGCCACCGCAGCAGCACCCGGGGAGGATACCGGCCACGCGCTGACCGCCGCCTATAACCGGAGGGTGCCGCTGGCCCTACACCGCCCCCAAGGAGGGGACCCGGGCCACGCAGGGGAGCAGTGAGGAGAGGCTCAGCCGGCGACCCGTAAAAACCGGGGGAGATGACGCGGAGGAGATGCGGTCTACTGGGCGGGGAGCGGTATCTTAAGCTTCTGCACGAGCTCCTTGTACCTGTTCCTAACAGTCACCTCGGTTACACCAGCAGCGCTGGCTATCTCCTTCTGCGTCCTCCTATCGCCAAGCTCCAAGGCGGCTATATAGATGGCTGCAGCGGCAAGCCCGGCGGGGTCCTTGCCAGCAGTAAGGCCCTTCTTCTTAGCCTCTATCAGTATCTCAGAAGCCCGCCGCTCCACCGCAGGGCTCAGCTTCAGGGCGCTCGCTATCCTAGACACGTACCGTATAGGATCGACTATCGGCATACGCAGCTTCAACTCGCGGACTATCAGCCTGTAGCAGCGCGCAACCTCCTTACGGCCACCCTTGACGTACTCCGCTATCTTATCGATGCTTATCGGTATACGCTGTAGCCTACACGCAGCATAAACCGCTGCGGCAACCATTGACTCGAGACTGCGGCCGCGTACGAGCCCCTTCTCCGCCGCCTGCCGGTATATCATCATAGCCTCATCGATAATGTTACGAGGAAGCTTCAAAGCCTCAACAATACGCGTGATCTCCTTGGCAGCCTGCTCGATGTTCTTCTCAACACTAGTAGTAGCCCGGAGCTTAGCCTGAAGACGGCGGAGCCTGCTCGCCTCAATGCGGAGACGCGCATCAAGCTTACGGCCCGCCGCGTCGCGGTAGCTCGAGATCGTAGTAAGTATACCCATGTCGGGGAGCGTATGGGTGAGGGGGCTGCCTACACGGCTGCGCCTCGTCTTCTCCTCCGGCGTGTAGGCCCTCCACTCGGGACCCGTGTCGATGATAGTGTCCTCTACTACCTCACCCGTAAGCGTGCAGACGTACTCTCCCCGAGTCTCATCGTACACTATGTACTCGCGTGGGCAGGGCTCCTTATCCGCGGCCCGATCGGGCCGGTCGACGGCCACCTCGGAGCCACCCGCGGCCGAACCTACTCGGGGGCGGGCTCGGGCCCGTACATCCCACTGGTTCACGGGCCCGAAACCCTTAAAGCCCCACAATACCTACATGCAGCCAGATACTTATAAACCTTACCCCACACTATGCTCACCCCTAAAAGGGGCATACCCATGCCGGGGAACAGCTTCCCCCAACAAAACCAGAAACGGAGAACACGCGACCCCATCGGAGCACTCCAACACGCCCTCTACATGCTCCTCGCCCGCGTATACGGCGAGAACAACGCATGGATAGTTCACGCGTGGCCCCTAGAGATCCTTGCAGAAGAGACGCTCCCGAAACCCATAGAACCAGCTGTGAGGCGAATGAGAAGCCTTCTCTACAGCTACATAGCATCCCTGGGAGCCGAATGGAGCCCGGAGGAGGAGAACACAATACTCCTCCGCGGAAGCTATATGGAAGCAGTGAAAACCCTCAAGGCCCTATGGCTAGGCCTGCACATCGCGACCGTCCTACCGGCGGACCTCGATCATGTGACACCGCCGGGCCCGGAGGAGGTGTACGAACCCGCAAGGCTCTATCTTAGGCTCCGCCGCAGACTACTCGAAAACATACCGGCCCCGTACCGTGAGGCCGACCGCTTGCTGGAGGCCGCTGCCGCGCTGGCGCTGGCGCCAGGGTACGCCGACCCTGCATCGCTTAACGTGCTGGGGGCCGACGAGGTAATAGCAGATATGCTGTACGCCATAGGTAAAACCATGGTAGGGTAGCTGGTCTACGCATGAGGCTCCTTAAGGGCTTAAAGGGCTTACTCGACTATTATTATGTTCTCCTCGGGAAAACCCATCTCAACCAGGATCTCCTTGACGCGGTGGCGGTGGTCCCCCTGTAACTCTATGCGCCCATTCTTATATGTGCCGCCGGTAGCGAGCCTTGATTTAAGCTGGCTGGCGAGCTTCTTAAGGTTCACCTCCCTCTCGTCAAGGCCTTCTATTATCGTAACCTCACGGCCATAGCGACGCTTCTCAAGCTTGATCTTAATCACCTGCTGCTCCCGTGCAAGCTGCTCGCACAGCTCCTCGGGGAGTCCACCGCATAGGGAGGATAGTTCGCCGCTCATGGACATCGCATCCCTACGCCTGCCTTCTAGGGACGCGTGAAGCTCCACGGGGAGCTGACGGGAGGCTAATCTTATAAGAGTTTCGCGCGAGCCCGCGCTGGGAGGGGCAGACAACCTTGGAGCTGTACGAGCCCAGGGAAGGCGAGACCGGGACCATCGAGGACAAGGCCCTGATACGCTACAAGTGCGGCAGGTGCGGCCGGGAGATACCCGCAATAGAGCTCGAGTACATGCCGAGCATAAAATGCCCCTACTGCGGCTACCGCGTGCTCTACAAGGTCCGAGCGCCGGGTCGGAGGCTGATAAAAGCCGTCTAGCGTCTTTTTGCCACATACCAAGCCGCTATCGCCTCAACCACCGTCTTCGCTGCGAGCGCGGAGGTTGCCCGGCCACAGTCTCCGGGCGGCGAGAGCTCGACCACGTCCACGCTGACGCTTAGCCCGCTCCTGACGGCTTCACCTATAACCTCGTGGATCATGTCGAAGGCCTCGCCTGGGGCTAGGCCCTCGGGCTCCGGGTTGCCTACGCCGGGCGCGAAGCCCGGGTCGAACACGTCCATGTCAACCGTAAGGTGGAGGTGGCCGCAGCCTGCGGCGCTGAGCCGCTTCAGCACCCGGCGCGCCGCCTCGCGGGGGCCTCCTCTGGCCTCGGCGACGTCCACGACAACCGCGCCGCTCGCCGCCGCGTAGTCGAACTCCTCCCTCGCGAAGGCCCTGGCGCCTATGACTGCTATCCTCTCCGCCCCGACGAGCTCGGCTGCGCGCCTCATAACGTTGGCGTGACCGAGCCTCTGGCCCAGGTACTCGTCCCTCATGTCTAGATGGGCGTCGAGGCTCACCACGCAGGGGGGCTCCGGGAGTCCGATCCGGGTTAGCCCGCGCAGTATGCCAAGTGTCACTGTGTGCTCTCCCCCCAGGTAGACTGGCAGCCTGTCGGGAGGCGCTGAGTAGGCTGCCGCGAGCGCCTCGGCTACACGCGAAACCGTGTCGAGCATCTTCTCGACGTCAAGCGTCGGAGCAACATCGCCGAGGTCTGCTATGGGGACCTCGTCCACGTCGAGGCCGGCGCGGAGGCTGTAGAATTCTATGTTGGCCGAGGCCTCCCGGATGAACTGGGGGGCCAGCCGGGTGCCGGGCAGGTAGCTTGTGGTCGCCTCGAAGGGTATGCCGGTAACCAGCACCACCGCGCTCTCCGGCTCCCTCTCGGAGCCCCCGAATACACTGCTCCCTCTGGCTAGGAGGAAGCTCAGCACGCTTAGGGCCTCTGCTCGCTCCATTGCTCTGCCCCTGGCCCCTGGGGCCGCGGGCTCCGGCAGGCTATAAGGGGAGGACGGTGGGCTGCAGCCGGGTCACCGCGGGGGAGCCCAGGGCTATGCCCGCCGTCGAGGACAAGTACGAGAAGGTAATGGAGCTTGCTAAGAGGAGGGGCTTCTTCTGGCCCAGCTACGAGATCTACGGCGGCGTGGCCGGCTTCTACGACCTAGGCCCGCTGGGGGCCAGGCTGAAGGAGAAGATTGTCGCGCTCTGGAGGGAGTACTTCATAAGGAGGCAGCAGCACATAGTCGTGGAGATCGAGACGCCGGTCATAGGCCCCGAGAAGGTCTACGAGGCGAGCGGCCACCTGGAGCACTTTACCGACCCTATAGTCGAGTGCCTCCGCTGCGGGCGGAAGTTCAGAGCGGATCACCTCATAGAGGAGAAGCTGGGTATAAAGGCTGAGGGGCTCACGCCAGAGGAGATGACCAGGATAATAAGGGAGCACGACCTCCGATGCCCAGTCTGCGGCGGCGAGCTGAGCGAGGTCCGAAAGTTCAACCTACTCTTCAAGACGACCATAGGCCCCTACAGTAGCAGCGTCGGCTACCTGCGGCCCGAGACCGCCCAGGGCATGTTCGTCTCGTTCAAGAGGGTTTACGAGGTCACTCGGCAGAGGCTACCTCTGGGGATAGCGCAGGTAGGCCGCGTGGCTAGGAACGAGATATCGCCGCGCCAGGGTATGGTTAGGCTGAGGGAGTTCACTATAGCGGAGCTGGAGTTCTTCTTCGACCCCGAGGACCCGTGGCATGGTGGCATACTGGACGAGCTGCTTGACCGCGTGGGGGGTAAGCTGAGGATTCTCCGGGCCGACGCCAAGGCCCGCGGTGAGGAGAAGCCGGAGGAGTACGGCGTACGTGAGGCTATCGAGGAGGGTGTTATCGTTACGCCCTGGCTCGCCTACTGGATGGCCGTGGCGCGGGACTTCGTTCGAGAGCTGGGCGTCGACTGGAACGACATGTACTTCGACGAGAAGCTCCCGGAGGAACGGGCGCACTATGCTAGCCAGACCTTTGACCAGCTTGTCAGGGTCAGCAGGCTGGGCTGGATAGAGGTGTCGGGCCACGCATATAGGACGGACTACGACCTCTCGCGCCACATGAAGTATAGCGGTGTTGACATGCGTGTCTTCAAGCCGTTGAAAGAGCCTAGAGTGGTCAAGAGGCGCATCATAGTGCTCAACATGGCCTGGGTGGGGAGGACGTTCAAGGCTAAGGCTAGGGAGATAGCTGAGGAGGCGAGGCGGCTGAGCGCCGAGGAGGCCGAGCGGCAGCTGCGGGAGAAAGGCTACATAGTGCTTGCCGGCGAGAAGATACCCGCAGAGCATGTGCGTATAGTGGAGAAGGAGGAGAAGATTACCGGGAGGAAGTTCATACCACACGTGGTCGAGCCCTCCTTCGGCGTTGAAAGGCTTCTCTTTGTGGTGCTCGACCACGCCTACAGCGAGCATGGAGACCGTGTAGTGCTGAGAATCCCGCGTAGGCTGGCCCCGATAGAGGCTGCCGTGTTCCCGCTAGTGAGGGATGAGAGGCTGGTGGAGCGAGCTAGGCGGCTCTGGTGGCGCCTCCTCGACGCTGGGTTCCACGTGGTCTATGATGACGACGGCAGCATCGGCAGGCGCTATGCCCGCGTCGACGAGATAGGCGTCCCCGCGGCACTCACCGTGGACTACCAGACTCTCGAGGACGGTACTGTCACGCTGCGTGACCGGGATACCTGGCGGCAAGTGAGGATACCCGAGGAGGATGCAGTGGAGGCGCTTAAGAGGTTCCTGGAGGGGGCTAGCCTGGAGGAGCTTGGCGAGCCGCTGGAGGCAGCGGGAGAGGAGTAGCCTCCTGAATGATAAAACACTAAGACCGGTCCGCGGGCGGGTCACTGATGTGTGGATGCAGCATCGTACTCGCCGGGTTCGGAGAGCCCCGGGTACATCCATGGTAGGTGGGGGTGTGGCTGTATGCTCGCGGAGGAGGCTCCCGAAAAACGGGAAGCGGAGAGCGGGGCTGAGCAGGAGGAGCTGCCTAAGAAGAAGATTGATGTGCGTGCTGCCCTGAGCCTCATACCTCCAGCGTCTCAGTTGCTGGGCAAGGAGAAGAAGCAGCGTGAGCGCCGTGTGAGGCTCAGGTTCCACAATGAGTTGAAGGAGGGTATAGCTAAGGTTAACCCTGAGCTGTTGAAGGAGATAGGCGAAGCGGAGTACATTGAGGTCGTTGTGGCCCACCGTCACAGGTTCCGCTACCGCGTCGAGGTGGACGAGCAGGTGCCGCCCAACGAGGTGTGGGTTAACGGCGCCAAGCTACCCGAGTACGGCGTCTCCGACAACAGCATAGCGACCGTCCGGGCTGTCCGCGCCTAGTCAGTATATGCTGCACCCCCTCCTCCGCACGTCTTCACTCTATAGCTGCCCGCCGCTTCTACCCGAGGAGAGAGGCTTCAGGGGGAGGTAGCACGGCTTTGAGCGGTCCCGACCCGCTGAAGCTGCTGCGGGTCCTCGAGGACGTCTCGGAGAAGCACGCCAAGACTCTCCGCGCGCTCGAGCGTACGCTGCGGCGGCTCCGGAGGGACCCCGAGAACGAGGCTCTCCAGTCTCTCGCGTTGACTTACATCAAGCGCCTGCGCGTGCTCCGTCGGCGTGTGGAGCGGCAGCTGGGTAGTGAGGGTTCAGAGGCTGAGTTCGGCGAGGTCGACCCGGAGGTCGCCCGTAATGTGGCGACGCTGAGCGAGTACATGATAATAGTTGGCCTCCTCTACGAGGAGGAGCTGCTGCGGAAGGCTGTCATACTGGCCAGGCGGGGCGCCAGGCTTCTCGCCGAGGAGCTGCCTAACATCGAGGCAGACATCGAGGCTATAGGTAGGCTCAGCCAGAGGTTCCAGAGGATAGTAGACCGCCACTACTAGACTGCGGCCCTGCGCTTCAACCTGGAGCCGGCTGCGGCTTGTACTCGGCCCTTCACTCTCAGGACTGTGGCCCTTAGCATACGCTCTCCCTGCACTCCCGTCACGCGTGCAACCACTATGTCTCCCGGCTGGAGACGGTCCTCCAGGAGGAGGACTGGGCCGTGGGGGACAGGGTATGCAACTGGCAGCCTGTAAACCGGGTGGAGCCCTGCAACTATGGCTACAACCGTCGTGCCTACAAGGCGCTTCTTGGCTCTCGTGTTGACTTCTGCCGCCTTACGCTTAACGGGGTGGTCGCCGCAGCTGCGTGGTGGGAGGCGCGTGTAGCCCTCGAGGGCTGAGGCTGGCAGGGGGGTGAACCGGTAGGCTGTTACCTTCTCCACACCGAGCCTGTAGAGCCTCTCGATTAGAGCCACTGTTTTCTCCACGGTTCTTTTAGTCTCGCCGGGGAGACAGTACATTACATAGGCGTAGACGCGGAGCTTCCTCCGGGTCAGCCTTTCCACAGCCTGGATGGCCTCTCTCACGGTCGCCGGCCTGCCGAGGCTGCGGAGGAGCCTATCGTCCCCCGTTTCGACGCCCACATGTATAGGTGTGCCCTTGAGGTACTCGCCCAGCACCTCGGCTGCCTCCTCTGTTACAAGGTTGGGCTTGGCGTTCTCAGCCATTATGCCGGCCTCGCCGGAGGCTACTTCGGGTATGCTGGTCAGTCTCTTGAGGAGGTCGCGGATCGCCCTCACGTTCGGCGGTGGGTTACGCGGGTCCACAAGCGGGCGTGGCTCCACGAGCCAGTCGCGGCCGTAGTCTAGGAAGTCGGGGCCGCTGAGCACTATCCTACGCACACCGGCTTCTATGAGGGATTTTACCTCCTGGTAGACTAGGTCTACGCTGCGGCTGCGCGCGTAGCCCCAGAGGCTGACGACACTGCAGTAGGCGCAGCCGGGGCGGGGCTTCGGGGGCCGCAGCTCCTCGGGTACAACGTCCAGGCTTGGGATTGTGTAGTTGCTGCAGCCCCGCACAACCTCCACGTAGACCCTTGAAGCCCAGTAGAGGGGGTAGCCGCGGACAGCCTCGACGCTCGGCCGGTACCGTTCCCACATGCGCCTCGTCATGACCGGGCATCTGCGGTTGACGCGGAGGCCCCGCCCTGGTTCCAGGTAGGCGACGCCGCACTGGCTCGACAGCAGCTCATAGTCGAGCCCGCGTCTGCTTACCATCTCGTAGCGGAAGAGTTTCTCGACTACAGGCTCCGCCTCGCCGAGGACGGCGAGGTCTGCCCCGACACGCAGCAGCGAGCCCGGCTCAAGCGCTATGGGGCCTCCGAGTATGACGGGGCCCCGCCCTCTCCTGCGCCATAGCCTGACGAGACGCTTCACTGTAGGTTCGTCCACGCTCATACCGCTTACCATTAGGACATCGTAGCCTCCAAGCCGCCCCGGGCTCTCGGCGACCTCCTCGGCCACGGCAAGCTCTGCTTCCACACCTAGCATCTCTAGGACGCCAACAACAGTACGGGGGCCCGCACCTATGGCGTCAACGGTTACTACCCTCTTCCCAGCCGCTCCTCTCGCCAGCGCGTCTACGACCAGCACCCTCGTCACAGCCGCCTCCACCCTCGGGCAGGCGTGTAGGAGCAGCTGGCTCCCCGTAGGGGCTCCGAGGCGGGGAGGTGGATATGGTATCCGGCCTCGTCTACAGCCTTTATACTCCCGCCTGGCCCCTACCGTCGCCCCGGGCCTGCAGCCTCCCCAGAGGCGGGTGGCTACACACTCACCTACACCCTAGACGTGGTGGTCGCCCGTGGCCGAGGAGTACTACGATTTCGAGCGCGAGACTAGGCGACGCGCATCACTCGCTGAGGAGAGCCTGAACGAGCAGCTGGTCGGTATGGTGCGCGCCGTCTCCCGCAGCGTATCCCTCCTTAGGGAGGTTACTGAGGCCCTCGCCTCCGGCGACCCCGAGAAGCTGCGTAGACTGCACACGGAGATAAAGAAGGTCAAGGAGCGCACAGAGAGTATGAAGGAAGACGCTCTAAGCTACCTTGCCCGCCTGGGTGACCTCCTCGACACCGGCAGCCTCTACCGCAGCGTGTTCCTCAGGCTGACCCGCGTGGCGCAGGTTAGCGAGGGCCTGGCCTACCGCGCCTACCTCGCCGCGGCGAACACTACCATCTCCTCCAAAACAGTGCTAGAGCTTATGTCCAGGCTTATAGACACTGTTATACGCGAGTTCGAGAAGCTGGAGTCCGCGGCTCAGAACCTCACATCCAAGCCCAAGAGCAGCTATGAGGAGGCGCAGGTCATACTATCGATAGAGGATGAGGCGGACGACCTCTACCGGCAGCTCTCGTTTACCCTCTACAAGGAGCTGCACAACGATATAGTGGGGCTAATGTTGATAAGGGATATAAGCGATATGGCCGAGGATATAGCCGACCTGATACGCGACGCCAGCGAGGACGTGAAGTTCCTGGCACTCCGGAGGGTGCAGCAGGGCTACTAGCCCAACCGCGCCCCCGCGCGGCTGCACGGCCTCCGGCTCGGCGGCCTCCTCCACCTCTATACGAGCCGTCCGGGGAGGTTCCAGCTTGGATAGCGGGTGCATCGCGCACGGCGTGCTGCTTGGGCTGCGCGTCATAGTCTTCAACCGTGAGGAGGCTCGGCGCGTTTACGGGCTCGGCTTCTACGGTAAGCCGCTCGGCGTGGCCAAGCCGCGTGGAGCAGACTTTGACGCGCCTCTCGAGCTAGGGTTGATGGAGGCCGTATACCTGGCTGAGCAGGGGCTCCTCTGCGTCGAGAAGCCCGGGGGCCACCGCTTGCATGTGGAGGAGCTGAGGGAATATGCGAGGAGGAGTATAGAGAGGTTCGACGAGCTCTATACAGTGTATCGGGACCTGCGCGACCACGGCTACGTGGTCCGCTCGGGGCTGAAGTATGGGGTCGACTTCGCAGTCTACGAGAGAGGACCGGGGCTCGAGCACGCACCTTTCCTCGTCCATGTACTCCGCAGGAGTGATAGTGTAGACCCGCTCTACATTGTTAGGGCTAGCAGGCTGAGCCATAGCGTTCGCAAGGAGTTTATAATAGCCGCCGTAGGCGCCGGGGGGAGCGTCTCCTACCTCGTGTTCGAGTGGAGTAAGCCCTAAGTAGAGCGTCGGCAGGGAGCCCTAGGTGTGACAGCTGTCTGGGGGCCTACAGGGGAGTTGCAGGCATGGGTTCTCGCGTGGAGTGTGGGCTCCCACCAGCACATGGCTACAGGTCGACGGGTTAGCGGCTGAGGGGACAGCCTTGGTGCGCCCCCACTCCGGTTATGGCGGGTGGAGAGGCGGCGGGCAGCGCCGCGGGCGTGAGCCTAGGCAGAGGGGACCCGGCGGTAAGCCTAAGCCCATGCCGCTCCCCGACGGCCGTTGCAACCCGCTGTGCCCCTACTTCCGCTGCCTGAACAACGCCCTAACTATAGTGAGGAAGCCTAGCCATGGCAGGATGCAGCGCGTAGCGTACTGCAGGTGGATAGGGGACGAGTGTATCGGGGGTTCATGCCAGTATGCCAGCTGCGCGTTGAAGGCCCTGCTGCCCGATGGCACTTGCCTCTACGCTAAGGAGAGGGAGCAGGCGAGGAAGGAGGATATAGAGGATATAGAGAAGGAGCTGATGAAGGAGGAGGAGGAGATGTCGAAGGCTGAGAGGCTGATGAGGCGTAGAGGATACATGCTCGATGAGGAGCTCTAGCCGCGCCATCGACGGTACAGGCTATGAGGCACGCCTAGCACATCGAGTATTTTACCCACGATGAAGTCTACCATGTCGTTCACGCTGCGGGGCCGGTGGTAGAAGCCGGGCATCGCGGGGAGTATAACGGCTCCATTCTCGGCTGCCCTGAGCATGTTACGCAGCTCCGCCACGCCCAGGGGGGTCTCGCGGGGCACCAGTATCAGTGTCCTCCGGAGCCGGAGCACTGCTAGGGCGGCGCGGGTGACTAGGTTGTCTGGTATACCGTGGGCTATCATGGCCAGCGTCTTCATGCTGCACGGTGCTACCACCAGGGCGTCGGGGGACCTGCTGCTGCTGGCGTAGGGGGCGTCCATCTCGTCCTCGCGGTAGAGGGGGACACCTAGCTGCTTAAGTGTTTCAGACAGTCTTATCCCATGCTCTAGCTCTGCTACCTTCTCTGCTGACCGCGTATAGAGTATTGCCTCCAAGAGCCCCTTCTCCGCCAACACCTCTGCGGCCCGGAGGCCGTAGGGTATCCCACTCGCACCCGTCAACGCTACAACCACGCGCAACGACATAGCCCAGGCCACCCAACAGGAAGCTTCTCGACTCCACCTCCGCCGAGCCGCCGGCGAGGAGGCTAAGCGTGGACCTAAGCTCTTCAACGCTCACCCAGCCTTGGAGCGTGGGGCAGATGCCGCGGTAGCCGTCGCCCAGCCGTAGCAGCTTCGCCAGCGCCGGCGCCACGCGGCAGACCCAGAACCTTACCAGCAGCCTCGCGAGCCGGCCCCGGGGGAGGAATATGTCGCCTACCGCCACGCGGGAAGCGACCCTCAACAGCTCGAGCAGCCCCGGCCTCAGCTGACGGTAGTCGCGTACGGCGTAGAAGCTTGTCGCCACGTCGGCGGCGCCGTCGCGTAGCGGCAGGTGCTCCGCCACCGCGACAACCGGTTCGAGCAGGGCCGCTGAGCGACGCATCCTACGCCGACAGCAGCCTAGAAGGCTCTCCGAGGGGTCTATACACACTATGTAGCTGGGCTTGTACACTAGGATAGCATCTACCGAGTCGCCCGGCCCGCTGCCCACATCGACGAACACCGCACCCGGCGGCGGGGAGACCCTGGACAACGCCTCAAAGCGTATCCTCGGAGCATAGCCTAGCGAGAGTATCCTTGCGGCCCTCGTATAGGACCATGTCACAGCCTCTATGTGGCTTATCACGCTCCGCCAGAGGCTGCCGCTGAGGCAGCGACCCCCGCCGCCCTCCAAGCCCGGCCGCCTCAACCTTCACATGTCGCCTCCACCCGGCGGGGCCGGCCTTAGAAGAGGGTTAGCCCACACTGCTTCCCCCCTCCCTCTCAACCCTCCCCAACAGCTTCTCGACAAGACTTTGGTCCGAGACGAGGGCCTTTAGCAGCGCCTCCGCAAGCTCCTCCACACGCAGGCCACGCTGGGACGCCACCTGCTCCAGCCTGGCGAGGAGCCCCGCGTCAATGTAGAGGGGGGCGCGCTGCGCACCGCGGAAGCTCGCAGCCGACGCAAGCTCCCTGGCCAGGGGCTCCAGGGCCTCCACGCTGAAGCCTACGCCATCCACTACGGTTACCCCGTAGCCCTCCAGCTCGGCTGCAACATTCTCCGGCACGGGCATCCTCGACACTAGGTAGAGCCGGCGCGGCTTGTATATGCGCGCGTAGAGCTTCACTATCTGGGGCTCCGTCAGCCTGAGGCCCCGCTTACGCTTAGCCGCCTCCTCGTAGGCGCTCTCCGGCGAGGAGACACCGAGAACATCAGCCAAGCCTGCCCAGAGGCCGCGCAGCCAGCGGTTCCGCCACTCCTCTGCGGTCATCCGCTTGGCGAAGGGGCCGCGTACCTCCCTGGCGCGGGTATACCAGTCTCCAAGCTCCTTTACCTCCACTATGAAGTCGGGCCTCCTTATCGGAGGGTCGCTCTCAAGGTCAACCATGTTCTCCACGAGCCCGCTATAGATCATCATGTCCGGACGCAGGGCTATGTACAGCTTCCACGCCCTCGCAAGGTCGCTGCTGTCGCCCCACGATATGGGCCTCGGCGCCTCAAGGTAGAAGCTGAGAAGCCCCCGGCCGCCCAGCCGCAAGACTATATTGGGCGGTATCCGGCCTCCCCTCTGGCGGCCCGTCCGCTCTATCAATATGAACCTATGCTCCGGGTAGACTATCTCCGCGCGGCCCCTCTCCGTGAGCAGGCTCAACAACGCGAGGAGAACCCAGGCCTCGTACACGCTGCGCATGTTGGTCCTAAGGCTCGTCCGCGCCGCCGCTGCCGCAACGCGCTCAAACTCCTCGACACTTATACGACGCCGCACAACGTCGTGCGCATAGATGAACAGCTTCTTCACAAGATGCCTTAGAGGGTCCTCTATGAAGCTCCGCATCTCCTTGGGGAGAAGCACACCCTTCGCAGAGAGGCGGTCAACAACCAGACCCATCAGGGTGCGCAGCTCGCGAATCCACTGAGAAGCCTCAGCCACATCGAGAGAGAAGTGCTCCTCGACAAAGCAGAGCCTAGCCCTCTCCAGGGCCTCCCTATCCTCCATCCCCGCCTCCTCGAGCAGGCGCCTCCACTCTCCAGGCTCGCAGGACTGCAAAAGCCCAGCAACCTCCTCCGCTGAACCCCCCGCCCAGGGGCAGCCTGTGGGGCACCGGCGGGGTCATCACGTTTTACCATGACGTTTATGCGCTGTACCGGGAAGATGCCTACACGGAGCCCGGCGGCCCGAGAGGACGACAGCGCGGGGTGAAACCCCTTGAGCGTGGCTGGCTTCTTCGCCGCTATACCGTTGACACTCCTCGGAAGCTATGACGTACCCTGGGTCCCTACGAGGCGCCGGCTTATACCGCATATCATGAGGCTTGCACGGGTCGGCCCGGGGCTGCGCTTCTACGACCTGGGCTGCGGCGACGGCAGGGTGGCTATAGAGGCCGCCAAGCGTGGAGCCCTGGCCTACTGTGTGGAGATAAGGAGGGACCTTATAGAGAAGGCCCGCGAGGCTGCTGAGGAGGCTGGCGTCGCTGAGCGTGTCGTGCTCGTCAACAAGAGCTTCTTCGATGTAGACCTCTCAGACGCCGATGTAGTCTACATGTACCTGCTCAGCAGGGTCAACGCCGCCCTCCGGCCTAAGCTGGAGAGGGAGCTGCGCCCTGGAGCCAGGGTCGTGACGCTGGACTTCCCCGTGGCGGGCTGGACCCCGGTGCACGTTGAGAAACACGTCGTCTCCGGGATGCAGAGGACCCTCTACCTCTACATCCGCGGCGTCAGCGACTCCCGCTAGAACGCCGGGCCGAGAGGAGGAACGGCGCCATCAGGGGCAGCACCAGCGTCGCATCCGCGTAGACTACTATACTCTCAGCCTCCGGCTTCACCTTACCCCAGCTTATGGCCTCGCGTGGATGCGCGCCGCTAAGGCTCCCATCGTACTCCACTGCCGTCGTTACATACACTACACAGTCGAATCCCTCCCTAAACTGTGCCCACCATATGCTATGGTGCTTGCTTATGCCCCCGCCAATTATCAATCCAAGAGCCTTCCTCGCCTCGAAGAACCGGTCCGCCATCACAGACTCATCCTTAAACGGGTCTATCCGGAGGTCACGGTGCGTCTGGGAGTACGTGAATAGGGCTGTGCCGAACGCGCCGTCCAGGTAGCCTGGAACTATTATCGGCACCTGCGCCTCGTAGGCTGCCCTTAGTATGCTATGGCTGTCCTGGATTCTCCTGCCTACCTCCCATAGTATCTCGTAGACGCCCCAGCTCCTCCCCCGGTCCAGCTCGTCTAGCACACGGTAGACGGTCTTCTCGACGCGGGGCCCATAGTCTTCGACGGGGATGTATATGTTTCCAAGCCTGTGTATGTCTAACTCCCTTAGCATCCTGTCATCAACCTCGAAGAACCCCTTGTAGTAGCGGCCGCCGCTGCCCCGGGCTATATCATGGTCTATTGTGCCGCAGGTGGTCACCACCAGGTTGAACACCTTCTCGCGGATAAGCTGGGCGAAGAGGCCGCGCAGCCCCGTGGCGACGAGGTTGGCTGTGAAGGAGAGCAGCCGCAGGTCAGCCTCGGCTATGCATCTCTCGAGAAGCCTGACGGCCCGGTACAGGTGGCCCGCCATGAAGCCGTGTATGTCGCCGTACATGCGGATTAGGTCGCGTACGCTCATATCCTCAGCGGCTTCAACGTCTCTCACGGGTTCGCGGAGCAGTTCCTCCCGGCCTGCCACGGCTGCCTCACCCTACCCGCTTCCCTTCCCGCGGCGGCTGCGGCGCGGCCGCCGCGGCGATTAATGGTAGACGCCCGGGAGGGATTGAGGGGCTTGAGGAGTTCCTAGGCTAGCCCTAGGGGTGTTCGAGCGTGGGCCGAGGTAGGAGGAGGTGGCTGGCCAGCGAGCGGGTAGCTGTGAGGGTCCTGGAGGAGAGGGGGTTCCGCGTTGTCCGTGATCATGTGAAAATAGTTATCGATGGCGTTGAAGTGGCCGAGGTGGACTTCGTAGCCGAGGGGCCGGACGGAGAGATGTACGCCGTTGAGGTAAAGGCGGGGCGTCTCGACGTGAACGGCGTAAGGCAGGCCTACGTGAACGCCAAGGTGCTAGGGTATAGGCCGCTTGTAGTATGCAAGGGCTTCGCAGATGACGCAGCGGCTAAACTAGCTGAGAAGCTGGGGGTAAAGGTTATCGAGCTAGAGGACGTGTTTCTCATCGACGCGGAAGAGCTTGAACACATTGTGGAGGCCGCGGCTGCCGAAGTTATTGTAGACATTCTTCAGCTGCTTTTGGACAGGGCGTTCAGGCCCAAACCCTCGGATATAGAGGCCCTTAAGGCTCTAGCCGAGGAGCCCACAGTCTACGACGCCGCCAGGAGGCTGGGGGTTAGCGTTAAGGAGCTGCAGCCTCTGGTTGAGATGCTGAAGAGGAGCCGCCTGGCGCGGCAGGGGCCGTGGGGGCTGCGGGCGGCCGCGAGGCTGCTCCTATACCGCGCCAGGATCGAGGCCCAGATTGAAACTCTTGAGCGCAGTGTTGAAAGGCTCGAGAAGCTCTTGTCGAGCCTTGGATGAGGACCTTGGGCGAGAAGCGTAAGCAGGAGATAAGGGAGATGATATGGAGGCTCATGGAGGAGCGTGGGGTGGCGGCTTTCCCCCGGCCGGTCTATGGGCGGATACCCAACTTCGTCGGAGCCGCTGAGGCTGCAGCGCGTATAATCGGGCTACCTGAGTGGAGGCGGGCGCGTATAGTGAAGGCTAACCCAGACGCCCCACAGCGCCCCCTTAGGCTAGCCGCCCTCCGGCAGGGCAAGATTCTCGTAATGGCCACCCCTAGGCTCCGGGAGGGCTTCCTCCTTCTGGACCCTAGGCGGATACCGCCGCAGTTCTACGAGAAGGCTGCAACGATACGGGGCGCCTTCGCTCTCGGCAGGCGGGTATCACTGGACGAGCTTAGGACTATCGGCCCTATAGACTTCATAGTCACAGGCTCTGTAGCTGTGGACAGGCGGGGTAGGAGGATAGGCAAGGGCGAAGGCTACGCTGAGATAGAGTATGCCGTCCTCCGCGAGCTGGGCCTGGTCGGCGAGGATACACCCATAGCCACCACCATCCACGACGTCCAACTGGTTCCCGAGCTTCCCCGCGACCCCTACGACGTAACCCTGGACTACGCCGCCACACCCACGCGGCTGCTCCGCTTCCCGGACCGGGAGCCCCGGCCGCCGGGTATCCTCTGGGAGCTGCTCCCCTGCGAGAAGCTAAGCGAGATACCGCTGCTCGCGGAGCTGGCCCGGGCGAGGGCGCCCTGGAAGCTTGAAGAGTGTAAAACATTCGCTGCTAGAGGACGGTCGAGGGGTTGATGCCCCTCTTCTCCGCCAACCGGAACGGGTCTATGAAGCAGAGCGGGTCGTCTCCCCAGGGGTCGCCGTAGACCTCGAGGGCTCGGCCGCGGCTGCCGCCACCGCATATCCTGCGGAAGGGGCAGCTGCCGCAGCGCGGGCCGCGGAGATGCTTCTCTATCTCCAGGAACGGCTGCAGGGCAGGGTTGTCGGGGCGCAGTATGTCACGCAGCTTCTTCTCCCGGACGTTGCCCAGTGAGACCCAGTCTATGAACTGGCAGGGCTTCACCGTGCCGTCGGGGTAGATGCTTATACTCTTACGGCCGCAGTTGCCCTGGGCGTCTATGAGCTTTATATAATCCATGAACTCCTCATTGCTCTTTGCAAGCTTGTCGGCTATGTAGAACCCGATGAACTGCCCGCGGACAACGAGTATCTCGAGGGCACCCGCATACTTCCTGGCCTCCTCTATGAGCGTGTCAGCGAGCCAGCGCAGCTGCTCGTGGCTCGGCAGCCACTCCTTTATCCCAGTACCACGGCCCACAGTGTCGAGGATGTAGAGGGAGACCCTCCGTATACCGTTGTCATAGGCCCACTTGAGTATAGCCGGCACCTCGGTGACGTTGTACCTGGTTATGGTGGTCCTTATGCCTACATCGAGGCCCGCCTCTATGCTGTTCTTTATACCCCGTATGGCTGCGGCGAAAGCGCCTGGAACGCCGCGGAACTTGTCGTGCCACTCCGGCTTAATGCTGTCTATCGATATGCCAACGTACATGAACCCGTACGAGGCCAGCTTCTCGGCTACCTCCCTAGTTATCAGGGTACCGTTTGTGCTCAGTGAGAGCTTCGGACGCGGCTTCCCCGCGAGGGGCTCGACTATCTCCCAGAAGTCCTTGCGTATCAGTGGCTCGCCCCCGCTGAATATGACGAGTGGGATGCCTATCTCCGCCATCTCCTCGGCTAGGGCCACAGCCTCCTCGGTCGTCAGCTCGCGCGGGCTCCTTCTGGCAAGGGCGTTTATGTAGCAGTGCGCGCAGCGTAGGTTGCACTGGTAGGTTATGTTCCAGAAGACTATGGGGCGGAGCAGCTCAGAGAACCTGGGCGGGCGGCGCGCGTTATAGTGGCCCTTTATCCTCGCTGAAACCGTACCCTTCCCGGTAACCATCACGGATACGGGTATCAATGCAGGATACACCTCCCATTCGCGGTTTCCGCCTAGGGGATTGTAAATATTCTACATGTGAAAATGACTTGTTCACCTTATGACTCCGGGGAGCATGTCTGCCACGCTGGGTATAATCAACACGTCGTCGAGGAGGCTACAGCTCTTAAGCCTTTCAAGCGCTATGCCGGCCAGAGCCTCGTCGACAGCGTGGAACATGAAGTAGCAGAGGTGCCTCCACGCGCCGGGCGGGGTGGAGCTGCGCTCCACTACATGCGTCGCCTCCGGGACATTCTCGACAACCCAGCCGCAGAGCTCTCCCAGCCTCTCGGGCTCTCTCGGGGCGAGAGTGAACATGGCGTTGTACCTAAAGCCCAGCCTGTGCCCGTCGAGGGCTGCGCCGGGGTCGGCGAGCACACCGTGCTTGAACATCTCGACAGCAGCTTCGTAGAGCTTGTCTCCGCTCATGCCGAGCCGCCGGCTGAGAGCGCTGTAGGGGTCGCGCTCGAGAGGGAGCACACGGAGGCTGCGGGCCAGCTCGAGGCTGTAGCCCAGCTCCTCCGGCGTCGGCGGGTTGGGCTCCACACGCCCGTAGGGGCCGGCCCTGCTAACGCCGCGGTAGAGGTCGTATTTGACGCTGAGACGGTGGGTCCGCACCCCCCAGAGGACCACCCAGCGTCCATCCCCAAACCTTGCAGCAGCCTCCTCCGCCGCCCGGACAATCTCATCCGGGTCACGGTGTTTGCCCACAACCCAGAGGTTGTAGACGGGGTGACTCCTCACATAGCTGTGCGTCACCGCCAGCTTCGAGGCCAAGAACCTCGTGGCCGCAGCCGGGTCGGAGACGTGGAGGGCTATCAACGCCGCCTTCTTACGCTCGGAGCGGTAGTTGAGGTAGAAGCCTATCCGCTTCAGTATACCCTCCCTCTGCAGCCTGCGGAGGCCCTCGAGCAGCTCCTCAACAGTGACACCGACCCTCTCGGCTACCGGTGTGAAGGGGTCGCGCTCTAGGGGGAACTCGTACTGTAGCAGCATCAACGCATCCACAAGCCATGAAGGCTCAAGCTTGACTGCCGGAGCGCCCATCTCAACGCTAGCCAAGGGGGACACCACCTCCCGTACATACTGCCGAGGGGACGCCTACCTCTGGGTGCGCGTAGCGGCGAGGGGGAGGACATTGCGCAGACCGTGAATTTCCTCCACGGCCTTCGAGAGGTCAAGCCCTAGGCTCTCCACGAGCTTCATGAAGCTCCCGGGCTCGTAGGGGCAGGCGGGGTCCTCCGCTAGGGGGTCGAGGAACCTGCTGTAGGCGCGTGCCCTGCTGCCGCCACAGATGTCGCGGAACTCGCACACCCCACAGCGGCCCTTGAACTCGGCCGCGCGTATCCTCCGGAGCACCGGGTGGCTACGGTATATCTCGACTATACTCCTGGTCCTCACGTTGCCCAGCGGGTAGGTCATAAAGCCGCTCGGGTACACCGTGCCATCGTAGCCTATGAATATGATGCCCTTACCATCCCTCGTACCCGTTGTCGAGGCGAGCGGCCTGCCCTCAGGCTCGCCGAGCAGCTCCCTAAGCCTCGAGACGAGCCTCCGATAGAGCGGCCCCGGCTTCAGCACCTCGTCGGGGTTGATACCGTTGATCTCGAGGAGGCGTCTCATTACTGCTACACGGCGGAACATGGGGCCCTCGGTTGTACGCACGACCAAGCCATACTTGGAGGCCTCGTAGAGGAAGTGGCTCACATCCTCCCACTCGGAGGGGGTGAGGTCAAGCTTCTCCTGCGCCCTACCGACCACTATGAGGTAGAAGACCTCCCAGGTGCTAACGCCTAGGTCGCGGAGCAGCTTAACCATGTCTGCAAGCTCCTCCACGTTATCCCTCATAACAGTGGTGTTCACCTGGACCCTTATACCAGCGTCTATAAGCTCCCTTATCGCCTTGAGCGTCCTCTCGTAGACGCCCGGTATCCCCCGTATACCCTCATGAGTCTCCGGGCGGGCGCCGTCGAGGCTTATGCTCACACCGTCAACGCCCAGCCTCACCATCTTATTGATCGCATCCCTGTTTAGGAGAGGTGAGACGGCCGGCGCCAGCGCTACACGAAAGCCCAGCCCCTTCGCGTAGGATACAAGGTCCCATATATCCTTCCTCATCAGCGGGTCGCCACCCGTGAAGACTAGGATGGGCAGCGGCTTCCCGAAGCCCGCCAGGTCGTCGAGGAGCTTCAAAGCCTCCTCGTGGCTTAGCTCGCCGGGGAGCGGCTCCAGTATGGCCGAGGCCCTACAATGCTTGCACGCCAGCATACACGCCTTGGTAGTCTCCCAGAAGACGAGCAGCGGCTTCTCGTCGAACGGCCAGGAGCGGTGGAGGGGAGGCCGTCGCTCACCGAGCCTAGAGTGCATTGCAGCCCCCATTGGCGTCCCAGGCTGCTCTCTTATGATTAATAACCCTAGTCTCACTCCAACGCCGCACCCGTAGACGGGGCGGCTGTGAGGAGGCTAGACGACGCTGAACCCCCGCCCTTCACCGGGCGGGGGTGTGTGGAGGCGCTGGGGGCTGAGCCGCCCGCCGCTTCTAGGGGGTTAGCCTCTCGGGGTCCCGTGGGAGCAGCCTTGCCTCGCGTATGTTGGGCAGGCCGAGCGTCTGCATGACAACCCTCTCCAGGCCTATGCCGGCGCCGCCGTGGGGCGGTGCGCCGAAGCGGAACATGTTGAGGTACCATTCGAAGTTCCTGGGGTTCAAGCCCTTCTCCTCTATCTGGCGGCGCAGCACCTCGTAGCGGTGCTCGCGCTGGCCGCCCGTGGCTATCTCCAGGCCACGGTAGAGGAGGTCGAAGCTGAGCGTCCACTCGGGCTCGTCGGGCTTCCTCATTGTGTAGAAGGGCCTGGCCCTCCAGGGGTACTCGGTTACGAAGACGAGGGGGGAGCCGTACTCTCTCTCCACTATCTCGCCGAGCTTCCTCTCAGCCTCGGTTGAGAGGTCCTCGCCCCACTCGACCTTCACGCCTTCACTTTCCAACAGCTTGTACGCCTCACGTATGGTTATCCTTGGTATATCCTTGGGGAGCTTGGTTACAGCGTTCGGGAAGTACTCCTCTATCCTGTCGCGATAAGCCTTCACCGCAGCCTCTACCATGCTCCGCACCACACCCTCGACCGCATCCATCACATCCTCGTAGCCGTCTATGAAGCCCATCTCTAGGTCGACGCTTGTATACTCGGTCAGGTGCCTGGTAGTGTGGTGAGGCTCTGCTCGGAACGCGGGGCCTATCTCGAACACCCTCTCGAACCCGGCTATCACGCCCATCTGCTTGTACAGCTGCGGCGACTGCGCCAGGAAGGCCGGCTTATCGAAGTACACTATGCTGAAAACCTCGGCACCACCCTCGGTGGCGGCGCCGACTATCTTAGAGGTGAATATCTCCACAAACCCGTGCTCGCGGAACCACTCCCTTGCAGCCCACGCCATCTCGGCTTCGACCAGGAATATTGTGAGGTTCCGCGGGCTGCGGAGGTCTAGGAACCTCCAGTCAAGCCTCTTGGCCAGCGTGGTCTTCTCATAGTCCCGGGGCTCTATGGGCAAGGGCTCAGCCTTAGAGTAGACGACAAGCTCCTCAACAACAAGCTCCCGGCCGCCGAGCGCCGCCTGGCTCTCTGAGAGCACCCCCCGCGCGGCTATCACACTCTCAGGCGAGAGCTTCCTAGCCGTCTTCCACGCCTCCCTGGATACGTTACGCTTAACCACCAGCTGCATCAGGCCGCTCCTGTCGCGGAGGACTATGAAAACCACACCGCCGAGGCTGCGGACGGTGTCGACCCAGCCGGCGACCGTGTACTCCCTACCAGGCTCGCCTTCGCGGAGGAGAAACGCCACCGGCACCCTTTCACGCAGCCTTATCAAGACCCCGCCCCATGGTGGAGAGGGCCGCAGCACCGCCGGGGAGGTTAATTTATGGGGTCTCCTCGCCCCTCGCCAGCCTCCTCGCTATAGCAGCCGCCTCCTCCACAGACGCCGCGTAGACCGCGTCGTAGCGCTCTGCAAGCCCGCGGCTCGCCTCGCGGCCCACGAGTATCACATGCGCCTCCAGCTTGCTCGCCACCCTGCCGCCCTCCTCAAGCCTCCTCTCCACATCATCGCCCCGCCGACGCTCAACTATCACTATTAGCCTTACATCACCGCTGGAGGCGACCGCGTTGGGGGGTATGTGCCTCGTCTCGGCTACGCTCATACCTGCCTCTGATAGGAGCTTGCCCAGCTTGGTCCTCCCCTGGCCGCGCGGAGGCTCAAATCTCTGCGCCATGACGTCGATAGGCTTGAATATCTCCTCGCCGAAGAGCTCCATGAGCCTTAGCGCAACCGGCAGGGATACCATGCTCTCCTCCTGCTCGTACTGGTACACGCTCCTCCGGCTCACGCTAAGCCTGGACGCGACGTCCCCCAGGCTGTAGCCGCGGCTAACCCTCAGCTCATGCAGCCTGGCACCATCCACCATCATATAGTAGCTGCGCTGCCTCTTGACGACATAGATGGAGCGCTGCAGCGCCGCCTCAAGCCCGCCGGGGCTGACCACGTAGACCCCCATACGCTCATGAGCCACTATATCGTCTATCTCCTCACCGGCCTCCCGCTCGGCCACAATAAGACCAGAGGCCCGGAGCACACGGCTGCAGCTCTGCAGCTCGCGCACATCCGCCTGGCTCACGTCCTCAGCGTCCTCGGCCACCTTTATGAATATCCCGTGACCCTTCTTGACTGCTATGAGGTCGATGCTCCTTCTGTCATGCTCCGAGGGGTAGCCTATACGCTCGACCATGTAGCCGTGGCTCCTTAGTATATTCTCAGCCCTCGCCGCTAGCTCTTCAACCCTCTCCCAGCCGGTCATACCCCGTCACCCCGCGTCCCTGGCGCCACTGGCAGGCCACTGCTTTCTAATCCCAGATTGGGGATTGAGAACAGCAGCCCGGGTATAAGCCTATAGGCTAACACGCATACTCACGATAACGAGGCTGGGGTACCTCTCCAGTAGGACCCGCACATCACTGTAGTTCAGCTTCTCCACGCGGTAACCCACGCTTCCCCGGAGGAGGAAACCTAGAACCCTCGGCGCCCAGGCATCCGGGGGCCCCGCCAGCTCGTACACCTGAACACTGCCAACACGACGGTACACAAGGAGCCAAGGCAGCCTCGTGAACCCCCGTAGGTACCAGGGCAGAGCCTCCCACAGCCGCTCCAGGTCCTCCCTGCGCAACGCATGGCAGCCGCCGCCGGCGAGTCTCACGCAGGGCCTCTCCTCGCGGTATAACCGCTCAAGTGCCGGGAACTCGACGGGCCTAAGCTCGTCGAGGAGAGTCTTGTCGCGGTATACGCGGGTCACGAGAATCCGGTGTATCCTACCCAGCTGCTCACCCATGGCTCCCCAGCCGGTGGGGCTGCGGCATACCTTGCAGGCCATGAGCAGCATTAAAAACTTGGCCGAGCCCGAGAGCCACCCCTAGGACTCCTGGGGCCTGCCACGATAGCGCGCATAGACCATGGCGTGATCCTTGTCGAAGGGCTCAAGGTGGACCATGTCTATTATCTCGAAGCCGCGCCGCTTCAGCTCGTCTATCTGCTGCTTGAACACCTCGCTAGGCTCCTTGGTAACGTCTATGCTACGCGCCTTTATAGCCATCAACAGGTAGCCGCCCTTCTTGAGGAAGAAGTCCGCGTTATCCGCTACTATAGTAGCCTGGTCTGGCTGTGCGACATCCGCATAGAGGCCGTCAACAAGCTCGACTATATGCCTGTACTCGTAGGGCTTCCTGGCGTCGGCGAGAAGCGGGTACATGTTGGGCCTCGTCTCACAGACCGCTATGAGCTCGCGCATAACACGGGGCGCCACATCGAGCGCGTAGACCCTCCCACTGGGGCCCACTATGTCGGAGACGTGGCTTGGCGTCGTGCCCGTAGCGGCGCCCAGGTAGAGTATCTTGTCGCCCTCCTTTATCGGCAGCTCCTCCAACCCCTTCAGCAGAGCGGCAGCCAGCTTGCTACGGTAGGGGTTCCACTCCCTATACTCCTTATCCTCCCAGCGGAAGAGCCTCTCGCCGTAGACCCTGCGGCCTGGCGCCAGATTCAGTGTTGCGAGCCTCGTGGAGCCGTCATCGAGCTCAACCACATAGACCTTCTTGTACGTGTCATGCTCGTAGATGCGGACAACCTCGGACACAGAAGCTCACCTCCCAGCCTCCGTTTCTAGACTCGGGCCTGGATGCGGCCTAGCGCCTGCGGCCTCCCTTCTTCCCGCCGCCCTTACCCTTCCTACGCTTGGCGGGCCTCGGTTTAGCCCTGGCCCTCGCGGGAGCCTTGGCGGGCTTTGCAGGCTTTATCTCCTTCTTACGCTTCGGCGGCTTCTGATAGATTCTCTTTATCTCTTCTATGCGCCTGCGCAGCGCCTCCTTCAGCTTGTCGCCTATGAACCTACCCGTGAAGTAGTCCACCTTAGCTGCTATAGCCAGCTTTGCAGCAAGCGCACGAGCTATCTTACCACGCTGCCAGCGGGGGCTGCGGTGGATGTCGGGGTACTGGAATATTACGCCATGCTTGGGCGGCTTGCCGCCTGTGCGGAGGGCGCGGAACAGCGCCTTCTCGGCACCCAGGACCTGGATAGTGCTGGCGGGTAGGAAGGCGAGCTCCTCGAGGCTGCCAGCCAGGCTGATGAGCCTGGCGCCGAGCAGCGGGCCCACTAGGGCGGTTATGTTGGGTGCCACCTCCTTCATTACCTGCGTTATGTACTCTGCCAGGTCGCGCCTTAGCTTGTACAGGTCGAGGGTTATCCTTGCGAGCCTCTGTATAGGCTCTATGTCGAACTCGGGGTAGTCGGCGCCCATGCTCTTGGCCGCCGCTTCCGCTATCTTCTTTGCCTTCTCCTCGCTGAAGCCCAGCTTGACCAGGTTCTCCACGGTCATGTTGTCCCTGTGGCCCAGCTCGGCCACTATACGTACATAGTCCTCGTGCTCGCGCACCAGGTCGTCAAGCTCGGGGAAGTGGAGGCTGTACCACTCGCGTATACGCGCAGCGAAGAGGTTCGTGGTCTTGTCTATATCGTCTATGGCTCTTATCGCCTGCGCGGCCAGCAGGTCGCGCTTCTGCGCGGCGCGCCTCAGCTTACGCCTGGTCAACTCTATGGTGAACTCGTGTAGCAGCTGAGCAAACTCCTCCTGGGATTTTACAAACCCCGTGTCAACAGCTATCTGCTCAGCCATCTCCCTGAAGTATCGGGCTATCTCGTTGGCAGGCTCGACGCTGACCTCGAAGCCCGAGGCGGAAGCTATCTTAGCCATCTCAGTGGTCTCTACAACCACCTCGCGGACACCGCGCTCCTTTAGCTTGTCGAGCAGTCTCAGGTAGGCCGCACTGGCTTCCCCACGCTCTATCTTCAGCGCCTCCTCGACCATGTCGTCCAGGTTCTTAGGCCCGTGCTCGAAGTCTACTAGGTCCTTCTTCTCGTTGAGAGCGTAGCTGCCGGTGAAATGGTCTACTATGTACACCTTCATCGCTCTCATAGCCTCCATGCAGCGAGCATACCCGTCTCGGGGAAGCGTCCCCGGGACACTATTAATAAGTATTTCAAGGCCGAGACGACGCGGACTGGTGTAGGAGACAGTCCACCGAGCAGCGTCCAGAGGGGTGTCCCGAGAGATGAGCGGGGAGCAGAAGCGGCTAGCGATATTCGAGGGCGAGGCCCGTGTTGGGGAGGTCATGCAGGGGCTGCAGGCTATAGCGCTGCGGCCCGAAGACTTCTCAAGCCCAGTAGCCCTGCAGATGGCCTTGAGCCGGATCTACGAGGCTATGGTGAAGGCGCTCGAGCAGGGGCCCAAGAAGCGGTATGTGGCCGAGGTGAGGTTCAGGGACAGCATGGGCAACCCAGTCATTGTCGCCGTTGACCTTGGCGAGACCCCGCCGCCGTTCACCAGGGACCGAGTCAAGGCTCGCATAGTCATAGAGATCTACGAGGATGAGGGAGAAGAGGAGCAGTAAACCGTATATCCTAGGTTCTCTGCGAGCCTTTTCAGCTCGTCGTTGCAGGCGCCTTCAACGCGTAGAATGCGCCCCTCCAGGGTGGCCTCGCGCCCCTGCCGACGGAGCCTTGACGCTATGTACTCGGCCGCCTCCCGGTCCAGGTACTCTTGGAGGTCCACGGCCCTGTATGTTAGGGGCTTGCATCTCTCTAGAAGCCCGTGGCGTACTAGCATACGCACCATTCTCTGTGCAAGCCTTTTACCGCCCATGACCGGGCTGAGCAAGTCTACAGCTTCGCCCATGTTAAAGCAGCTTCTACCGAAGCTTCTCCAGAGCATGTAGTACGCTAGGAATTCTCTTCTCTTTAGCCACCGTTTCCTCCGCAGGGGGCTTCCCCCGGCGGCTCATGGGGGCGGTTGGGGTTATACGGTTATTAGGGGGCTGCTGGGCCCGCTTTGCTGGCCGATGAGGAGCAGTGTAAGGTTTGAGCCGCTGGCTATGAAGTGTAACCAGGCTGCCGAGGTGGCGCCTGGTGCCCTACTTCGACGCGGGCAGCGCTGTGCTTCTCATAGAGGATGTGCTCCGGGAACCCGAGCTGCTGGGCCAGTGGCTCATGGGCCACGCGGGCTGCAGGTGCGCGATAATCGACTCCCCCTTCTCGGCCAGGGTGGAGCGGCGCGGCCTCAGCGTGGATCTGACTATAGGCGTTGGGAGTATAGTCTGCAGCCCCGGCTGCGGCGAGGATGCGGTTCTAGCCGAGCCTGCTTGGGGGCAGGGCAGGCTGCTCGGCGGTGACTGCGTGTTCCACGGTGATTGCGGGGAGCTGCGGGCGGGCCTGGCTGCGCTCGGGTTCAAGCTCAAGCGTGTAGGCCTGCACGAGTTCTTCGAGGTGGTTGGCCGCGAGGGCGTTAACGGCGTCGCCGTTCTTGGCCCCGACTCCGACGCCTTGGAGGTAGAGCCTAGGGGAGGCGTCTGCGGCAGGCTGAGAGGGAGGAACCCTCTGCACCCCGCGGGGGCTGTGGGCAAGCCGGGTCTCGAGGGCTGTGTCGAGGAGACGTTTGACCTTGTTGGGCCCCGGTCTAGGCTCCTGACGCCGGTGCTGCAGCTGGGCGGCAGGGACATTATCTACAGCTACTCGGGGATGGGCGACTCCGTGGTTATAGGCTATAGTCTAGCCTCTGCTTCGAAGTACCCGAGGCTGGCTGCTTGGTTGGGGGCTCTCTATGCATGCAGCAAGCCCGCCGACTAGCTGTAGCCGCGAGTGGTTGGAGGTAAGGAGCAGGCATCTGGAGAGGCTCAAGGGAGACCTTGAGAATGGCAGGGTCGACCCCGACATAGCCGACATACTAGTTTCCCTGAACACGTGCAGCCGCATCGTCACGACAAGCAGCTGTAGTGGTAGGATAGCGCTGATAGCAGCTCCGGAGCCCGGCGACAAGCGCGGCGGGGGTGTTGTGGCCTCCTGGCACAGGAGGGTTGAGCCCGGGGAGATTAGCGACGCACTCTCAAAGGTTAGCGGTATGCGATTCGTGTGGCTGAGTGTTCAGCCGCCAATGCTCAATGTCCTGGTGTGTGGCATCGAGCTGGCCCTTGCTGCTGTCGAGGCGTTCCAGCGGGTTGGGTTCAAGTATTCCGGTCTACGCCCTACCGCCACCGGATTCTACCTGGTCCATGTAGCGTCTACAGAGAGGGTTGATATACCAATTATGTTCCAGGGCCAGGCGTTCACACCCGTAACCCCCCAGCTGGTTGAGATGCTTAACACATACCTGTCCCTCGGCAAGGCTAAGCTGGAGCGCATGCGCCGGGCCGCCGCGTCCCTGTTGGCGCTCTGCAGCGCTGACCCGCAGGAGGGGCTGTGAGGAGGCTACCCTAGCCCGAGCCCCAGGTGTGGGGCTGTGACGAGTACCGACCTCGCCGAGCCCTATGCGAGGCCCGCTATGAACGCCAGGCCTCCGAGGAAGAATGCTGCTTTGAGCAGGCTCCTCAGCCTGGCGGCAACCTTCTCGAGCCCCTCCCGGCTTGACAGCAGCTTGTACGCTGAGTAGAGAGCCAAGGCGTCGACTATAGATGCTAGCGCCATGTAGCCGGCGCCGAAGCCCGCCTGCAGGGGGAGCACACTGACGGCCACAACTGCTAGGAGCAGTAGTGCGGCCGCCAGAGCAGCCCGCCGCTGACCAGCGACGACGGGTAGTGTGAGGTAGCACGCCTCCAGGTCGCCGCGGTAGTCTTCTATCCCCTTGATAATCTCCCTTGCGAGCACGAGCAGGAACGCTATCGCCGCCGGCACCAGCGTTAGGCGGGGGTACTGGCTGCCGGGGTACACGAGGCCGCCGAGGAGGATTGTAGCTGCAGAGTTTAATGCCACCACGAGGTTGCCCGGGAACCCGCTCCTCTTTATCCAGCGGGAATACTCGTGGACTAACACGGCGTTAACCGCCACAAATGCAAGCACCAGCGCGCCCAGTGGGACAGCCGCAACCAGGCCCAGGAGGAAGAGTATGTAGGCTAGCCGGCGGGCCGCGGGGGGCTTGACCCTGCCTGAGGGTATTGGCCTCCACGGTTTCACTATAGAGTCGGTGTCAACGTCGTAGTAGTCGTTTATCACGTAGCCCGCCGCTGCGACTAGAGCAGCCGCGGCTGCCGCCAGAGCAGCGCTCGAAGTTACCGCCACTGCCCCCGCTGCTACAAAGTAGCCTATGAACGTTGTCAATACGGTGGCAGCAACATTGTGGAGCCTAACGAGTTCTACGTAGGCTCTCACTGCGACCGTGAATGCGTGACCGTTTAGCTGCGACATAGCGCTACCCCTTTCGAAACTTTCGGTGGACTCCCGGGCTTACACGCACAGTTTCGGCCGCAGGTACGCGCGGGGCGCTAGGCCTTGCCGTCCCGCGGAATCGCGAGGGCCGCAGCCAGGCTAGTTAATAAAAACTCAATACTGTACCTTAGGGTTCACGGGGACGGCCTCGTCCGGGCAGCTGTCCGAGGAGACAGCGGTAGCGTATACATAGTTGAAGTAGACTTCAACAGCGGCCGGGCACGGTGCACCTGCCCAGGCTTCATGTACCGCGGTAGATGCAAACACGTCATAGCGGTCCGGAACTACCTACATTACCTAGCCGAGCGGCGGCTCAGACGAAACCTCCCTCCACACGCGCCTCAGGCTTCGGTGTGAGTCGTGTACATCACCGCCACACATCCACAAGCGCAAGACCCGCTTATAAGGGTGAGGACGCCGCCATGCCGCCTACGACTGGCAGTCCACACTACTCATAGCTGCGGGGAAGCGTATGGAGCACGCTGCCGATGCAGTAGAGCTTTACCGCTTTGAGCCCCGGCGCTCTATTGAAGGATGGCGGCTCATCCGCGAGCCCAGGCTCCTCAAACAGCTTGGAGTAGAGGAGCCCCCGGGAAGGTTCGAGCCCGGAGAAATAGACCCTACATCACTCTACGCGCTCATCGACGGGTCTCTCCGCCGCCTCGAGGTTAGAGGCATCGATGGATATGTAAGACTCTACATACCCAGGCCGGGCGTCCCACCAACGCTCCTACTAAACGGCCTTGTGATGCACAGAGTAAAAGAGTCCAACCCGCTCGATGACGCCTACGCTAAGGTACGAGCCGCCCGGCTTAGGAGGGGCATGAGAATACTCGACGTATGCACCGGCCTCGGATACACAGTCAGAGCCGAGCTCGACGCAGGGGCGAGCCACGTTGTAACCATAGAGGTCAGCGAGGCCGTGCTCCTACTCGCCCAGTATAACCCTTACAGCCACCACCTGGCCGACCCGCGCGTCACATTGATACTCGGAGACGCGACAAGAGTCATCAGGAAACTTAGGGACGGGTACTTTCATCGGGTTATACACGACCCTCCCCGCTTCAACGTAGCGGGAGACCTGTACAGCCTAGACTTCTACAGGGAGCTGTTCCGAGTCCTGCGCCCCGGAGGCATATTGTTCCACTACACCGGCGAGCCTATGAGGAGGCGGGGCCGCGGCCACGGACCCATAGTGCGAGGGGTTATCGAGCGGCTTAGAAGGGCGGGGTTCCACGTGCTGGGCTATGACGAGCGGGCCCTCGGTGTTGTTGCTCGTAAGCCCAGGCAGGCGCCCGTAAGCGGCAACCCCTAAAACTATGCGCAGCCAGCCCGCCGGCCTTGTCCCCCGGGAGGCCTGGGTTGGCCGAGCCGGTCTTCCCCCCGCGGCCCCCTGTCTCGGCTGAGATAGCTATAATCGGCGGGAGCGGCCTCTACGACCCAGGCATATTCGAGGATAGCGTCGAGGTCAAAGTCTACACGCCCTACGGCGAGCCCAGCGATTCCATTATAGTCGGCAGGGTTGCAGACAGGAGGGTGGCCTTCCTCCCCCGCCACGGTAGAGGGCACAGGATACCACCGCACCGGATAAACTACCGCGCAAACATATGGGCCCTCCGCAGCCTCGGGGTCAGGTGGGTCATTGCAGTATCAGCTGTTGGCTCCCTCCGCGAGGACTACAGGCCAGGCGATCTCGTAGTGCCGGACCAGTTCATAGATATGACGAAGAAGCGCGACTACACGTTCTTCGACGGCGGTGTAGTGGCTCACGTTAGCATGGCGGATCCCTTCTGCGAGCACCTCCGCAGGCTGCTGGTGGAGGCTGGGAGAGGGCTCGGCTACCGGGTGCATGAAAAGGGTACATACATCTGCATAGAGGGACCACGGTTCTCAACACGGGCCGAGAGCAGGGTGTGGAAGGACGTCTTTAAGGCGGACATTATAGGTATGACACTTGTCCCGGAAGTCAACCTGGCATGTGAGGCTCAGATGTGTTATGCCACACTTGCAATGATAACTGATTACGACGTATGGGCTGAACATCCCGTGACCGCTGAAGAGGTTACTAGAGTAATGCGCGAAAACACCGAGAAAGCCAAGCGCATACTCTACCAGCTAATACCCCGGCTGCCACGTGAACCCGACCCGGCGATGTGCAGTTGCTGCCGCTCACTGGCCACAGCCCTGCTCTGAGGCCCCCAAGCCTCGACGAGCTGCGCCAAGTCGAGGAGGAGGTCTCGCGTCTGCTCGAGTCGGCCGACCTAGGCTCGACCGGCGGCCGCGGATTTTGGGTGCTAAACGTCGGCTCCGCCTACTCGCTCGCGGCCGCTCAGATAGTCTACTGGCCCCTGCGCCAGCTATCTGAGCAGCGTGTGGAGCAGGAGCCGCTGGAGGCGTACACATACCACCACGCGGCCTACCACGAGGAGAACATGTCTATGATAGTGTTCGTCGAGCCTGGGGGCGAGGGCGTCGCCGCGCGCGGTCTCTCGACACTATCCATAATGGGCTCGAGGGCACTAGTCATCGGGCCGCCGCTGCCACATGTCCTAAAGCCCTACGGTGAAGCCCACACCTACATAGAGCTGGCTCTGCAGAGGATAGACGTCGGGATGCTGGCTGCCGCTGCCCATCTTGCTAGAATCCTCGTCGAGAGGGCGTCGACGATAAAGGTTAGAGTTGAACGTCTAGGCCGAGAGTATTCAAGCCTTACCGAGGCCTATCGGTGGGTTGTGAACAGGTACCGCGGGGACCTTGTGAGTCTCGCTGAAAGATTGAAAGATAGTACGACACTGTACTGTTCGCCTACGCTCTCCGGCGCATGTAGCATGCTATCTACAATAGCCACATCTAGGGGGTACCCTAGGCCTTCAGTTGCGAGCCTCTCCAGCGCGGTAACCGAGATAGCCCTGGGGGCTGCGCCAAAGAGGCTTGTACTACTCACAACCGGGGCTGAAGCCGATATCGCGCGCGAGGCGGCAACACGGGCACGGCTTACGGGGAGAGAGGCCTTCCACCTTCTCATAGACACGGACCCCTTAACAGCGCCGCTTTACGCCGCACTGCTTGCCGAGGCCCTTCCAGTGCGGGGGGATAGCCATAGCTAGGGTCGGGCTGCTCCACTACTCGCCCAAACCTCCGTGGACTGCAGTCCAATTGATTAACGCCTTCGAGTCGCTCGGGGCGACCGTTGACTACCTGATATGGGATTATGTTGAAGTCGGCATCGGAGGTGAGTGCAGCGTACGACACCGGCGCCGATGCATGGAGGCCTACCCGGCTATACTACTGCGTAGCATTGGTAGGGTCTATACTCCGGAGCAGTTGGCCTATCGCGAAGCCACACTAAGCATGCTCGAGGACCGCGGTGTAACCGTAGTCAACCCGGTCAAGGCGTCGTTCACTGCCAGGAATAAACTCTACAGCCTATACCTACTAGCGAGGTGCGGCCTCCCCGTACCCGAGACCGTGGTCACAGAGAACGTGGCAGCCGCGCTTCGGAGGGCCCGGGAATGGGGCAGGATAGTCATTAAGCCCATCGTCGGGAGCTTGGGGCTCGGCTCCTTCCTAGCCGACAACGTGGACATGGCATACTACATATTTAATCTGCTTGCAAAGCTGAACCAGCCGCTCTACATTCAGAGGTACGTTGAGAAACGCTATAATAGTGATATAAGAGTATTCGTAGTTGACGGCGTTGCAGTTGCAGCCGCGAGGAGGCTAGGCTCGTCCTGGAAGACTAATGTTGCGCAGGGAGCCAGGACTGAGCCCCTAAGCGTGGACGGCGAGTACTCAGAGTTGGCCGTGAAGGCTGTCGAGTGCCTCGGACTACTCTACGCCGGCGTGGACATAGCTGAAGACTCCAAAAACGGCTACGTAATATTCGAGGTCAACGCCTCGCCCCTCTGGAGAGGCTTACAGAGGGCCACCGGAGTGAACCCCGCTGTCCACATTGCCGCCGCCGTTTTGCGGAGGCTGAAACGGTAGAGACGCGCTCAGCTGTCCTGGCCCTCCCCATCCCCTAACCTGGGGGTCGGAGGAGCCATAGTGGTCATCACTGCCTGGGATGTACGACCGGACTAGATGCTCTTGGGGGCCAGGAGGTATGTCACCTTACCTCCCGCGGGGAGCTGGAACTCCAGGCGCAGGGGCATATCGTTCGAGAACTCTATCACTATTGTGTCGGCCACCTTGGTTAGCGATACTACGTGCTTCAGGTAGTCTATACTGTAGGCAGCCTTACCTGGCTCCTTGACCTCAAACTCTACCACTGCAGGGCTCTCGCGGCGTATTCTGGCTTCGGCCGTCGCGGCACCTATGCCTCTTATGATTAGCGTCTCTTCGTCTGGCGCTTCGAGTTCAACAGTGTCGCCTACAGCCTCTGCATCCTTTAGAGCGTTCTTGAACGGGTCAACTATCATAGCTACATGTATTTTGAACTCGAGCTGTGTCTCCGGTATCTCTGGCGTAGGAACGTCTAGGTTGAGCAGCCTGTACCTCTTTATGGTTGCGCCGACTATTGACCAGGTGACCCTGTCATCGGTTACCTCTATGTCCAGCTTGTCACCCTTCTTGCCACGCTTGAGTATCTTAGCCGTGTTGGCAACGTTGAAGCCTAGCTTCACCTCGCTATCCTCAACCTCGTATTCTACGAAGCTGTCAACCGGCAACTCTATTTTTATCAGAGCCACGTGGGCGGGGTCCAGCGCTACAGCTGTAACGCCATCCTGGCGTATGGTCATCGACACCTCATCAACTATCTTTGATAGCGCCTCCAATATGTTGTAGAACGACTTCGCATCCGGATAGGATAGACGTGCCCTGGCCATGGCTGCAGTATCCTCCTGTACGTCCTCCTGCGGACATGGGGCGGTGTGCTGGGCTTCTAAGGGTTAGGGGTGCGCACGCTACATTGCTGGTTGGCAGCGCGGCTATTCCACATTATTCTCCCCCCTACTCATAAGGGGGCGTGGACCGCGTGGGTGTGGCGCTCCCTCCCGTGGGGCCGGGTTGCCCGTAGCGCTGCGCGAATGGTGGTTCTGAGTGTCGACGCCGGGTTCGGTCACGGTGGTCGAGCGGTGGAGGCTTGCTAGGGCTGAGATCGACGCCGCTATAGATTCATGGCTTGGCGAGCTGCCTGAGGCCTCGGTGGTCGACGCCGCCCGCTACATAGCTATGGGCGGCAAGAGGCTGCGAGGCTTCCTGGTGCTCGAAGCCGCTGAGAGCCTCGGCGCCTCACGCGACGCAGCCATTGACGCTGCCGTTGCTGTGGAGCTCGTCCATGCTGCAAGTCTCGCACTCGACGATATAATAGACGAGGATGTCACACGCAGGGGCTTCGAGGCGGCCTGGGTGAGGTTCGGCCTCAAGAAAACTGTCATGGTCTCTAACCTGTTGATACCCTTTGCACAGCGTATAGTTGAGATGAAGTATGGCGGCGAGGCCCTCGAGAGGACCGTGGCCGCGTGGCTCGATATAAGCCGGGGCGAGGTTATAGACGCCTTCCTCCCACCCGAGAAGCTAGCGCCAGAGACTTACATGGAGATGATACGCCTGAAGACCGGCGCACTATTCCGCCTCTCAGCCGAGCTTGGCGTGCTGGCTGCCGGCCGCCGCGACCTCCTCGAGGTTGCATCCCACTACGGCGAGACGCTGGGCATCGTATACCAGATAGCTGATGACATACGTGACAGCAGGGACCCGCGGAAGCTCGAGAGGGAGCCCAGCCTCAGGCTCTTCATCCGCTGGATGGGGGGCGACACGAGCAAGCCTCTTGACACTATAGAGAGGCTGATAAGGGAGGCGGAGTCGTTGGCCGAGAAGATGGCGCCGGGGAGCTACACGCTCCGCGTGCTGCCCCGCTTCATAGTAAACGCTATGCTGGCGAACATAGACGGCGACGGTGGCGGGTGACCGGCCGCTTTGGCTGAGCGGCCCGACTACCTCATCGCCGGCGCGGGGCCCGCGGGGGCCCTGCTGGCACGGCTGCTGGCCGACGACGGCTACCGGGTCGCTGTAATCGACCCTAGCCCGAGGCCCGGGACCAAGCCCTGCGGGTGGGCCGTCCCAGCCGAGATCGAGTCCATCTACAGCATACCCGGGGACGCGGTAATCACCCGGATAAGGGGCTACCGCGTCTACCTCTCCGGCAGGCTGGTCTTCGAGGAGAGGGGGCGCCACTGGGGCTACATAGTCGACAAGCCGCGGATGCTTGAGAAGCTCCTTGAGGGGATCCCCCTGCACCGGCGCGGGCTCAGGCTCGCCGAGGGCTTCAACCCTAAGCCGCCGGCGGGCCTCGAGCCTAGGCGGAGTGTCGTGGTAGCGACGGGCTCGCAGGCCTACGCGGGCAGGATGCGGGACATGATATACGCTGTGCAGACACTGCTACCGTGGAGCGATAGCTTCGAAGAAGATCTTGTCGAGTTCCACTTCGACCCCAGCCTAGTGGGCTACTACTGGGTCTTCCCCAGGCCTCCCCGCTGGATAGATGTAGGCGTGGGCGGCTACGAGAAGCCAATGAAGCTTATAGAGAGGCTACACTCATTCATAACCGAGAGGCTCAAGGGCAGGATACGCCGCGAAGACGTGAAGGGGGCCTGGATAAACGTCTCCGGCGCGCAGCCCCAGCTTCTAACCAGCAACCCTCCAGTGATAGGCGAAGCGGCCGGCTACGTGTACCCCCTCACCGGCGAGGGGATAAGGCCATCGATGGTCTCGGCCCTGGCATACTACGAGACAGCCATACGCGGAAGGGGCGACCCCAAGCTCCACCGCACCACAGTAAAGTGGATCAACATACAGAGGCGCATAGTAGACCGAGCCCTGAAATCAAGCCCGGAGAGCCGGGCCGCACTGCTCGAGAGCATGCCCCCGGACCTCTTCGTCAGCCTCGGCCTGGGCAGCCTCCCCCTAACCAAGGCGCTCAAGCTCGCAGCCAGGCTGCCGCGGGGGATAGCTAGGATAATCGCTGAAACCCTGAAACCCCAGCCGTTGAAGAGACAGCGCGGGGGCGGTGAGGAGTAGCAAACCAGAGGACCCCAGCTAGGGGATGACTGAGAGCTCTCACACCGAGCCCACGACCCTCTCAGAGATCCCCCGGGCTCGGCTGTGAGGAGAGTGTCCGGTCAACCGACCCCCGCTGGATGGAGGGGGATGTGGAGGCTGGACCCGCCCGAGCCGCCTCCGCATGACCTTGCTCACAGATTTTGGGGGCCTCCGAGGAGCCAGGGGACACGTCATCCCAAGCCCCCGGGGTCCGCATCGTCCGACGGGTCTTCATCGGCCAGTCGGAGCGTATGGTAAGTAGCGGGTGTTCGGTCTATCGACCCCTCTTCACCGCCCCCGCCCGGCTGTCCCCGGGCTGGGCTCCGCTTATGTCGGCCTCCACATTTCCAGGCGGAAACGTTCTACGCCTGCTGGAGGCCGAGCAGCTTCTTAATGTACTCGCGGAGCGCGTCGCGGCCCCTGGTGTAGTAGATCTCGGCGTATTCGAATATACTCGCTCTACGTAGCGCCTCGTTGAATATCTTCACCGCCCTTACGGTGCCGAGCTCGAGCTCGATATCTGTGCAGGCTCTCCAGATCACATCCTGTATCTTTGAGACGAACTCTGAGTCGACGCTGTCAGCCTGGTGGACAAGCTGTGACTCAACCATGCTGAAGGGGACTGTCCCATGAGTCTCCGCCACCGCGCGTATCAGGGGGTCCGGCGCCTTCCGCGCTGAAAGCTCGGCTACCATGAGGAAGTCGTGGCTGAAGTACCAGTCGCTGCGAGGCCTATAGCCGCCGGTCAGGGGGTCCCGCTCGTACTGGTAGTACTTGAAGAGGTCGTGGAGCAGGGCTGCGCCTATCACAATGCTGCGGTTCACCTTCGCGCCGTACACATTCCTATAAACCTCTATGAGCTTCTCGGAGATCTCGACAACACCCAGCGTATGGTCGAGGAGCCCGCCGGGGTAGGCGTGGTGCTTCCGAGGCGCCGCGGGGCTCTCGAAGAAGCTTATCTTAGCCTCAGCCTCGGTGAAGGTTACCTTCGGGTCGCGCAGCAGGTCGACGACAACCTTCCGGATCTCCGGGTCCTCTATGCTCTCGGCCTTCTCGAGCAGTCTCGCGTAGACGCGGCGGGCTCTCTCCTCGAACACGGCCTCCGACCCGGCCACGGCGCGTCGCCCCCGGGCCTAGAAGGCGTTGAAGCGGGAACCGACGATATAGACGGGATGATGAGGATACAGTGGTGGGCCCGCGGGGATTTGAACCCCGGGCCTCCGCCGTGTGAGGGCGGCGTCCTAACCAGGCTAGACGACGGGCCCACACCGATACCTCTACACGGCCTCCGAGAAGCCCCCGACGCCCACGGAGGCGGTTATAACTCTTCCGCCCAGACCGGGGCGAGGTAGAGCCTACCGCCCCGCGTAACCATAAGGTAGACACGCCGCCTACACCTAAGCGCTAGCCTCTCACCCACCACGGATATAGACACGTGAGCCCCCACCTCCGGAGCATATACAACCAGACCCCTGCCACGCTGCTCGCATGGCAGCGTCACGCCCCGAACCCTAGCGAGGCTGTAGAGGAGGCAACCGCCCCCAGACGCGACTTCAACATCCAGATGGTCTATGCGCGCCCGCATACAGCCGCGAGGATGCAGCCAGCCACGCACCCTCCAGCCGCTGCAGCCCGGACCTTCGAGGAGAAGGGTCACTCCCCTCTTACAGCTCCAGGACCTGGGGACACCTGAGACCCGCGGCAACGCCACAACGCCGCCAGCGGCGGCCAGGAGCGGGGAGGTTTGTTTATGGTGCGGGGGGTGGGATTTGAACCCACGCAGGCCTACGCCAGCGGGTCCTCAGCCCGCCCCCTTTGACCTGGCTCGGGCACCCCCGCACCCC
>JAADFC010000013.1 GCA_013153105.1 Thermoproteota archaeon | reverse complement strand
GGAACGGCACCACCACAACACCGCCGCCATCCTCGACCCGGACCCTCCAAGCGGCCAGCTCCGCGCCGAAGTCGCTGCGGTCGATGTACCACCCCCGGAACCCCGCCTCCAGCACCGAGCCGTCCGCAAGCCTCAGGGCGACCGGGGCCCTGGCGGTGGAGGGCGCGTAGCCCGAGAGGAACCCCTCCAGCACCCTCACAGAGACCCCGGCCTCGAAGCCGGAGGCACCGGCTAGGAACATATTCATACTCCATAGGTACTTTACCACGATAGACCCGGTAGATGTTGACACATTTGAGGAACCATCCACGCGGCTGACATTAAGGCCACGTGCTGTTACACTAAGCACGTAGACCCGGTCCTTACTCTCAAAGCCCAGCACTAGATCAGACCCCTGCGGCAGCTCCCCGCTATCGATAATTTCTACAAGGCCAGCTAGTACATCTTCGCTATCATTATAGAGCAGTACTGTGTAGCTGCGATAAACCAGTACGTAGCGTGGAACCGGCCTTTCGACATGGCAGGAACCCTCGTTTACAAAGCCCTTCTCTATGGCAAGTTGATAGGGCATAAGCACACCAGCGAGACTACTATCCTCGTCAAAGCCTACTAATGTATCTTCAAGCTCTCCCTGTCCCTCAATACGATAGATAACAACTGTCCCACTTTCACAGTGCCCGTGACGACCGTCTCTATATAGTGTGGCGTCTACCACGCAGATTGAAGGCGTGGTGCTGTCGGTGAATAGGTTACTGAAAGCGTACAGAGAGAGAGCGAGGATGGGACCAGCTACGAGTACAAAAATAACACGAGTCTTACGGCCTACACGGCCTACAGTTCTTTCACGCATATCCGCATCCCCTTGGCTAGAGTGCTTATCTTCAGCCACTGACAATCCACGTCATTTCGAGTCCGTAGAAGTCTGTATACTCCCAGCTGCAGAATATTAAGAAGCAGTTAAGCTTAGCCCACTGCCCGAGCGTGACTGTCTTCCATGAATACGTGCCACCCTCTGGAAGTCGGAATATGGCGCCCGGCTCTGCTAAATACGTTGATACACCAACTAGCGCTGCAGGGTTGATGTAGTGAATCCATTTGGCCATCTCTTGACTGAAGTCACTTAGATCTCTAACTACAACGTCCGGTATAGAGTAGGTCCAGCTCACTGCTAGACTAACTCCGGGACTTATCCCGTCTCTATCGCCGCTGGCCGATACGCTGAGCGTGACGCTTACACTAGTTGTGCCGGCTGTTGTTGTGGGGTCGTAATCCGATAGGAAGCCTAGTGGGGTGTAGTAGTCGACATCAATCTCGCTGACTATGGCGGCGTTTCGCCATCCAGAGTTGTAGAGTATCGCGCCAGGTATTATCTGCGATTTAAAGCGGTAATAACGCCAATGATAGTTCGGGTTGATGTCATTTAGATCATCTACTATATCACGAATACTGAGCTGGCCGTAGGGGTACACAATGTACGTGGAGTCTGCTTGAGCGAACGCTATATCTACGTCTCCGCCAGTAGGCGCTAGGACACCGAATTCATCGATAGGCATTATCCGGCCTAGGTCAGCAGCCATTTTGTAGTACACGCTGTCAATATTGTTTGCTAGCTTGGAGCCGGTATCGTGTATACTCCAGTAATATTTCACTCTACCGTTGTAGTATATTATGCCAAGCGCGAGGTCTTCAATGTGTTTAGACTCGATAATGCGTCCGTTATCCTTGCTTAGTCTGATTGCTCTCTCTGGTATTGCGACCACGTTTATGCCTGCGTCTTGCAGCACTTGCTTTAATTCGGTGCTTTTTCCGACTAGGAGAGCAGCTACAAGTCCTTTTCTAGCCTGAACTTTTATAAGGCTGGCTGCCAGGCCACTGTCAATCTTGCTAAGGTCTATGAGCAGTATTACGGGCTCCCTCGGCAGGTCGGTAAGTAGTGTTCGAGCCATATCATTGTTTGTGACTGTAAGTAGTTTAATCTTATTTTTCACATTTGTTGTAGATAGGTCGGTGGCGCTCTCTGGGCTCGCCCGCGTATATGCTGCTGTTGCAGTCAGTATTGCTGATAGCGAAAGTACTACCAGAAGAGCCATGAGTAGTCTTGTTGCTTGCATGAACTTACCCCCCCTTTCGCCATGTGCAGCTTACTGTCCCTGTACGTCCTTATGTATTAAGTTCCAAGATACTTTGTGGAAATGCTGAAGAGACCTATATTAGGAACAAATGACTAGCTACTAATTCATACGGATATAATTTTATCTATCATTATAAGTATAAATATAACTTAATTGCGTATAAAATATACAAAATTTTCCTAGGTGGGAAGGGTTATTAGTGAAGTGGCCCGGGGGTTACGCGTGGAAGTAGACGCGTGTGATGGATTGGGGGTGTGGTGCTGTGCGCGGGCTGCGCGGTATAAGCCCTGTGGTGGCGACGGCGCTTCTGGTGGTGATAGCGATAGCGACGGCGGCACTGCTCTACCTCTGGGTCAGCGGTATAGTGAGCAGCCAGCCGACCCAGGAGCCCGTGCTGTATGAGAGAATAAAGATCGAGAGCGTCGGCTACGACAACAATGAAAGCGCCGTCGAAGTGTACGTCCGCAATGTAGGCACAGTTACCACAGAGCTTGACGCCATATATGTCATAGACGCCGTTAACGGCACAATAATCAGCCTGGACACCAACATCAGCGCGACCCTGAAGCCGGGCGAGCTGGTGAACGAGACTATAAATAACACCACTCTCGGAGTAGGTAGGCCCTACATCATCAAGGCTGTAACTAAGAGTGGTGTCGAGGCGAGCTACATACTAGTAGTCCGCGAGTAACTGTAGCGAGTAACTGTAGTGGGCGTCTGCGGATAACCACGCGGCCACCGGCTCGGCATCTTTTTTAAGTATTCTGTAGCCCGCGGGCCCGTTGGCTATGGACGTGTCCGCTGGCGTGCTACACTACTGCGTTCTCCGCCTGCATCACGCACTGTGGGGGAGCGTAGCCCGGCCGGGCTCGCTTACGGCTATCGTTGAGGAATAGGGTTACGCATGTACAGCCTTAGGGTGGGGGCCGGGCAGGTCTCTAGATGGCGGCAGGGTGCTGGCGGATATGGGCGGCGAGAGGCGGGCGGCGCGGGTGGGTGATGGGGTTGGTGTTTCGCTCGACTCTGCTGCGGTGCAGGCTGCGGGGAGGGTTTCGGGTGCAGCTGCCGCTGCGGGGGCGGAGGCTGCCGCGAGGCCGCCCGGCCGGAGGCTTGTTACTGAGTATGTAATCCTCGAAACCCCGCGTGTCCTGGCGCAGATTGTAGAGGATGAGTTTGGGCGACGTTACTATGTTGTAAACGGCCCAGTGTTTGATGGAGCTGTGCGCCTGGTTTACGATAGGCTTATGTCAGTAATATTGGGCCGTCTGGATCTTCTGCGCCGTTTCTCGGAACTTGATGAATTGGATGATGGTATTGAGGCCGTATTGAGGCTTGGGAGGCGATTGGGAAGGGGCCTGAGGAGGCGTGTGGAGCGGATGGGGGCTAGGTTTGAGGAGGTGCTCGTGTCCGCGGCCTATTATGTGGCGAGGGACCTTGTGGGGTATGGGGTTCTGGACCCGCTGCTGCGGGACCCGCGTATAGAGGATATCTCGTGTAACGGCCTCTTCTCCCCTGTGTTCGTCTACCACTCTGAGTTCGAGTGGCTCACGACAGAGATACAGTTCTCTAGCCGGGAGGAGCTGGAGAAGGTTGTGATGAAGCTTGCCCTCCGGGCGGGTGTTGAGCCGAGCCTCGCGCGGCCGGTGGTTGAGGGTGTGCTCCGCCCGGAGGGGTACCGTGTACATATAGTGTTGGATGTTGTTTCGAGGCGTGGCCACGGGTTCACGATACGTAAGTTCCGCGCGGAGCCGTTTACGGTCGTGGAGCTTCTCCGGAGGAGGACGCTGGAGCCGGGTATCGCGGCGCTGCTCTGGGCTGCGCTGCAGTACAAGCAGGGTGTGGTCATCTACGGGCCTACGGGGAGCGGGAAGACCACTCTTTTGAACGCGCTTGCCATGCTGCTGCCTCCCGAGTATAAGGTTGTCACGATAGAGGATACCCCGGAGATCTACCTGCCGTTCCACGAGAACTGGGCGGCGCTCCATACACGGTTGAGCGACGCGCCTGGGGTGCAGAATGTAACGCTTCAAGCTCAGGTTGAGAGTGCGCTGCGTATGAGGCCCGACGTTATTATAGTGGGCGAGATCCGTAGCAGGGAGGCTTTCGCGTTCTTCCAGGCTCTCGCCACTGGCCACGGCGGGTTGACGACGGTTCACGCGGAGAGTGCGGAGGTTCTCATCCGGAGGCTCTCCTCGCCGCCTATGAACGTGCCTAAGAGCCTTATAGCGGCGGCTAAGCTGTACGTGAACATCCTGAGGATAGAGCGGGGCGGCAGGGTGCTCCGCCGCGTGGTCAGGCTCGACGAGGCCGCGGAGTATGACCCGCGGAGCGACGAGATCATCCTCCGCCGCCTCTACGGCTGGAGCAGGGAGCGCGACGAGTGGACCTCCTTCGGCGTCGCGGGGAGCAGCTTCGTGAGGAGCGTGGCTGACCTCCTCGCCACCAGCCCGGAGGCGGTGGTTCGAGACCTTGAGATGAGGGCGACAGTGCTATCCTGGGCGGCTGAGCGCAACCTCGGGGTGATGGAGCTCCACGAACTTGTCCGCCGCTACATGCGCAGCCCGGAGAAGGTGTATAGGGAGGTGCTCGCGGGTGGAGCGCGGCAGTACAAGTTCCCGGAGGCTGTCCGGCGCTGAGAGTGTGAGGATACCAGGGCCGCTAGCCGTAGAGCCCGCATCCCTGACGGCAAGGCTTCTCCTTGCGTTGAACCCGGGGTTAGCCAGGGAAACTGTAGGCTCGGGGCTTGCGGGGAGTCTGGAGGGCTATGCGGCTATGGTGAAGCTGTTACTGCTAGCCGCTGCTGGCGTGGCTGCGCCGGTGGTTGGCGTCTATGTCTACGCATCGGGCGCGACAGTCATAGAGGCCTTGGCCGCCTCGCTGCTGGCTGCAGCAGCTGCGGCTATGCTGGTGATTGTTGCAGCTACCCAGTTGCCCCGTGTCGTGTATCGGAACCGTGGCGCGCTGCTGGAGCCCAGGTTCCCCCTCTTCGCCGCCGGGCTGGCGGCGAGACTGGCGGCAGGCTCTACCCTAAGCGGAGCGCTACTGGACATGTACGATAAAGAGTTGCCTGACCTGCCGGAGTTCCGGGTAGAACTTGAATATATCGCCTCGGGGCTGCGGGCAGGCTTCGAGCCTGCTGTGGTTCTCGAGGGTGCGGCTTGGCTTACCCCTAGCCAAAGCCTGAGAAGCCTCTTTGCATCTCTAGCTGAGGCTTCAAGGACGGGCACGGGGCTTGTGGATGTCGTCGATAATCTTGTCAAGGAGTACTTGTTGAACGTTGAGAGTCAGGTGGACAGAGTGGTTAATGGCCTCGGCACGCTAATGGAGTTCTTCATAGCCTTAAGTGTAATGGTGCCTGTAGTGTTAGTTGTGCTAGGCATTCTCCTAGCGGCTCAGCCGCTGCCAGCACTCAGCTTCAAGACGGCGGCCTTTCTGGCGGTCTTTGTGGCAACGCCGGTTACAGCTGCTGTGACAATCATAGTGGCCGATATGATCGTCTCTAAGGTGAGAGTATAGGAGGGCGGGGTGGCTGAGCGTGGCCCTTGCACCGGGTGATGGTCTACTCCTGGTGGCTGCGCTGCTAGTCTCGGTAGCGGCTGTGCTTGTATGGTTCCTTGGCTACCCTGTCATTGCTGAAGCAGTGGCGCCGGGGCTCGCGCCGCAGATAAGGTTCGAGCGTTTCATCTTGGTTCCCGTACCAGTTGACCGTGGAACTGTAATATTTATGAGCGGCGCGTTGGTGGCAGCTCTCGTGCCGTTGCACTTCTACCTGCGGAAGATAGTAGACCTACGTGAGGCTCTTGATAGACAGGTCGCAGAGTTTCTCGACGCCTACGTGGGGCTAGTTGCCTCGGCAGGCAATAGCTACGACGCGCTAAGGATAGCAGCGGAGATGTCTGCTCCGCCCCTCTCCGTGATTCTCGAACGAGCTGCTAGGCTCTACAAGCTGACCGGCAGCCTCCCCGAGGCTTTCAACGCGGCTGCCCGGCAGCTGCCCCGTCGCGCCAGGCTCTTTGCAAGAGCCGCGGTGCTAGTGGCGAGAACCGGCGGCGACCCGGCTAGGGTTGTGGGTAACGTGGCTGCATACGCGAGAGAGTCTCGAAGGCTTAGCCTAGCGGTCCGGAGCAGGCTGGGCGAGTACAAGCTCGTCGTGGCGCTGTCTTCGCTTACCTACGCCGTAGCCGCTGGCGTGGTGCAGGGTCTCGTTGAAGCTATGAGCGGTCTCCGGCTCCCCAGCGGCCCTATAGTTGCGGTCGACCCGGGTGTGCTGCTGGGACTCCACTATTATTCGATTCTAATTGTGGCGGCGGCGGCCGCGGCCGTGCTCTCGAGAGTTATAGAAGGTACTCTCCTGCTTGCGCCGAAGTACCTGGCTATACTTCTGGCTGTGTCCACCACTGTATTCCTGGCGGCTTCCTTTCTCGTGAACCCAGCCTTCTAGATGGGGGAGTGTATGCGCTGCCTTACCCCGGTTGGGGGCGTATGGCTGCGAGCCTTGGTGGGCGCGGCCCGGCACAGTGTTGAGGGACCCGTTTGCGGCCCGTAGAGCTTCTCAGTATCGTGCTTGTCTTGAAAGCTGGAAGAGTTGAGAGAAGGATGTAGATGCGTTGTAATGTACTGGGTGTTGGGGCCTTAGCTTCCGGTGTGGATGTACCAGTGTATCCACCCTTCTCGCCGGTGTATTACTGCGTGGTTTGTGCTTGTGTTTTAAAGGTGAGCGTCCGGCGGAACTTGTTCTGTGCTGGTTTTAAGTGTTGTCGCGACCTCCGATTAGCCAAACCCTAATGTAGAACTGCCTAGCTCCCCTCAGCGTGACGAGGACGAGCCGGGAAAGGGAGGTGAAAGCCCATGGCGAGGAGGGGTATCAACTGGGCGGCTGAGGTTCTCAAGAGGATACGTGGCCTGGACTTCCCTGCGACCAAGGAGCAGATAAAGGAGAGGCTCAAGGACTTCTACTACTACGGCATACCCGCCACAAAGATACTAGACGAGATCGAGCAGGAGACCTTCAACAGCCCCGCCGAGCTGCTCCACGCTATGGCCGAGGCTATTAGGAAGCTGGAGGAGCGCGGCGAGCTGCCCAGCGTGACCGCCCGCCGTGGCATTAACTGGGCTGTCGAGGTGCTGAAGCGCATCCGCGGCCTGGACTTCCCTGCGACCAAGGAGCAGATAAAGGAGAGGCTGAAGGGCCTCAAGTGGCATGGCATCGATATCGAGAGGATACTTGACGAGATACCCAAGGAGAGCTTCAACAGCCCCGCCGAGCTGCTGCACGAGCTCGCCGAGGCTATTAGGAAGCTGGAGGAGCGCGGCGAGCTGCAAGCCACTGCCTAGCGCGGCCCGGCCCTTCACGCATGGCTTTTTCCACACCCTTTCTTAGGTTTTCTAGTGTATTTCTGCAGGTCCCTGATGGCCTGCACCCCTCCTCCTAAGGTGGTGCGCGTGCTGCATGTGCGTTCCAGCTCCTGTTTGGACGGTGAGGGCTGCGACTGTATGGTCTAACATATATTAAGAGGGTGCAATTGTGACAAACCCTTGATGGCGGCGCGGGGCCGCGCCGCCGGAAGCGCGTGGATTGAAGCGTGTTGAACGCCTCTCCAGTGTATCCACCCTGCCGGGCTTGGGTCGCCTTCCCCCCGGGGCTGGGGTGCCGGTGGCCTTGGCGAGGAGCTTGGAGGACCTCGTTGCGGTGGCGTTGACGCATAAGTGGGCTCCGCTGGACGTGGTGGGCTCCTACGAGGCGCGGGTTGGGGATGCCTATGAGGCTCTTGACGGCGGGGCTGAGGAGCTTGTGGTTCTGGCCACCTGTAACCGGTTCGAGGTATACGCGGTGGCCCCCAGCCCCGGGTTCCTGGTGAGGCTGGAGGAGTTCCTCGGCGAGCACGCCAGGTACGCTAGGACTCTGCGCGGCGTGGAGGCGGCGCGGCACCTCTTCCGGGTCGCGGCGGGGCTGGAGTCTGCGATACTGGGGGAGAACGAGATCCTCGGCCAGGTTGCTAAGGCCTATGAGGAAGCTCGGCGGCGGGGGACGGTGGGTAAGTACCTGAGCCTCCTCTTCCACTATGCTATCAAGACTGGTAAGCTGGTGCGTACGAAGACGATGATAAGCTATGGCAGCGTGGGGGCGCCGGGGGCTGCGGTGCATGCTGCGGAGAAGGTTCTCGGCGGCTTCAACGGGCGCACCGTGCTGGTTGTTGGTGCGGGTGAGGCGGGCACTATTATCGCTAGGCTTGTGCGGCAGCGGGCTCCGAAGGCGCGTATACTGGTGGCGAACCGTACCCTGGAGAGGGCTGTGAGGCTGGCGGAGGAGGTTCGGGGGGAGGCGTTCCCTCTCGACGACCTGCCGCGGCTGCTGCCCATGGCTGACGCTGTGTTTGTGGCGGTTACCGTGGAGAAGCCCCTCCTGACGAGGGGGCTGCTGGAGCTGGTGAAGCGGGGCGCGCTTGTGGTGGATATCTCCAACCCGCCTGCGGTTGAGCACCCTGTGCCGGGGCATATCGGCTACATTGGGCTGCAGGGGCTGGAGCAAGTTATCCGGGAGACGCTGGAGAGGAGGCTCCAGGAGGTCCCGAAGGCTGAGAGGATAGTGGAGGAGCAGCTGGGCCTCTTCGTCCGGGCCTGGAGGAGGAGGGCTGCCGACGAGGCTATAGCGTCTTTCATGGAGTATGCCAGGAGGGTGCTGGAGGAGGAGCTGGAGGAGCTTAGTGGGAGGCTCCGCGGCCTGGGGGTTGACGGTGCCGCGTTGGAGGCTTCGAGGATGTTCGGCGAGAGTCTGGTGAAGAAGCTGTACCGCCCCCTGATAGTCTACGCGCAGTCGCTCGCCTCCAACGGGGAGGCGCGCGTGTTGGACGAGCTCGTGGAGGCGTTCCGCAGGGAGCTCGAGAAGAAGCTGTCCTCGAGGCCCCAGAGGGACCGGCCTCCAAGGCGTGGGATTAAGTGTCCACCCAGCTAGCGCGTCTAAGCCTATTCCCGGGCGCCCGGCGGCCCCGTGCGGGATACGGGTTGGAGCGTGAACCGGAGCGGCCTGGTGTTCGGCCCAGTCTACTCGAGGCGCCTAGGGCTCTCCTTGGGTGTCAACAATATACCCTATAAGCATTGCAGTTACACGTGCGTATACTGCCAGTTGGGTCGAACCATTCGGCTCACAATTGAAAGGAGGGCCTTCAGTAACCCCGAGGAGATAGTTAGAGCTGTGGAGGATAGGCTGCGCAGTGTAGGCCGCGTGGACTATGTCAGCTTTGTACCAGATGGTGAGCCTACGCTCGACACTATGCTCGGGAAGTCCCTCGAGCTTCTAAAGACCCGGCTGGGGGTGAGGACGGCAGTCCTTACCAACGCCTCCCTCCTCTGGATGAAGGATGTCAGGGAGGATCTCGCGTATGCTGATGTAGTCTCTGTTAAGGTTGACGCTGGACGTAGGGATACGTGGCTGAGGGTTGACCGTCCACATCCGGCGCTGTCGTTTGACAGGGTTGTGGAGGGCATGCTCCTATTCAGCGACGAGTACCGGGGTAGACTCATAACAGAGACTATGCTTGTTCAGGGTGTAAACGACTCTCAGGAGGATCTCGAGGAGACCGCGGGCCTCATCGCCGAGATAAGGCCTGCCAAAGCCTACATCATGGTGCCGGTGAGGCCTCCGGCTGAGCCGTGGGTCCGGCCGGCGCCGGCTAGGAGCATGGTTGCTCTATACAATATGCTCCGGAGGAAGGGTGTTGATGCCGAGATTCTGAGCAGGCCGGAGCCGCCGCCACCGCCGCCCAGCGAGGATCCCTTGGGTTTCGTCGCTGCTACGGTGGCTGTGCACCCGCTGCGTAGGAGCTACGTGATGGAGCTGCTTGAGGCTAGGGGCATGGATGCCGGTGAGGCCTTGCGCAGGCTCCGGGAGGAGTACTGTGTTGAGGAGGTAGAGTTCCAGGGTGAGGTGTTCCTGGTGAGGAGGCCCCTCCGCTGCGGGTCCACCTAGGTGTGCATGCCGCGCCTTAGAGCCACCTACTTGAGACCCCGGCTGTGTCTCGTCGGCGCCGTTCTACCCCTGGGGCTGTGGCGTGCCGGTCGAGTGTATGGTTGCGAGCAGCGGCTGGGGGCAGCGTAGCGGCGGGGTGCCGGTGCTCCGGGACCACGCGGAGTACTATGGGTTCCGCTTTGTCGAGCTCTCCTACAGCTATACGAGGGTGCCGGAGGAGAGCTTCCTTAGGCTGTGGGGGGTGGTGACGGAGGAGCTGGGGCTGCGCTGGAGCCTCCTGGTCCCGCGGAGGGCGCTGGAGCAGCGGCGCCTCGACTGGCGTGGCAGGCGGTTCGTGCTCCGGCTCGTGGAGAGGGCTGAGAAGTATCTGGGCGACGCGGTGGAGTGGTACGTGCTGCGGGTGCCCGTCAACATTGAGCCGAGCGGGGAGCTGCTGGCGGGGCTGGAGAGGCTGATCGACGAGGCGGGGCTGCGGGGGAGGCTGGTGCTGGAGGCGCCTGCGTGGAGCCTCGAGGCTCTCCGGGAGGCGGAGCGTCTCGGCGCGGTGGCCGCCTCTACTGACTCGCCTCTCGGCCTGCGGCTGCTCCCGCCGCGGGGCGGGGTGATGCCCCTCCGGCTGCTCGGCCACCGGCTGTGGCGCAGCGGCCCCTACCCGCCCCACCGGCTGCTGCGGAGCCTCAGGGCGCTGGTGGGGGTTGAGGGGCTGGAGAAGCTCTACCTGGTGGCGGCGACGGGTAAGGGGAGCGTCGAGGACGCCACTATGGCGTGGCTGCTCCTCCACCACCTTGGGGTCTGCAGCTCCAAGCCCCGGAGGGCGCCCCAGTTCGTGGAGGCCAAGCTGTACAGGTTCCTCGGCATCCGCCCCAGCTTGGGGCTAGTCGTGGACGAGGAGGAGTAGCCCCTGGCCGGTGGGGAGGACGAGCCTCCTCCAGGGCCCCTCCTCGACGGCCTCCCGGAACCCGGGCGGCAGCGGCATGGGGCCCAGCGCGTTGTGGAACGCTGCCAGGCCGCCGCTGGGGAGCCGGTCCTCGAGCAGCCTGAGGGCGGGGAGGTAGCCCTGCTTCTCAATGTCTACTATCACCCCGAGGGGCTCGCCTCTGCCGAGGCTCTCGAGGTACTCGAGGGCGTCCCCCTCCACAGCCTCCACCTCGACGCCGGTGAAGCCGGAGGCTCGGAGCCTCGAGGAGGCCTCCCCGAGCATCCTCCGCAGCGCCGCCGCCCTGCCCGGGTCGTTCTCCACGGCGACCAGCCTGCAGCCCCCCTCGCCCTCGCAGGCGGGGGCGAGCCCGTAGAGCATCCAGAGCGTCGAGTACCCCACCCCGGCGCCGGCGTCGACGAAGAGGCCGCCTCCACGCTGCCGGGCGACTAGGAACACCGCCGTGGCCAGCGCTAGCCCGTCCTCCCAGTCTATCCTAGGCACCCAGTACTCCTCGCTGAGCCTCTCAGCCCTCTCCAGCAGCCCCCGGAAAAGGGCGAGCAGCTGCCACGCGTCGCCCGCCAAGGCGCGCAGCGCACCTCCATGAAGGCCCGGGGCTTCATGGAGCCCCGGGGGCCCCGCTCAAATACGCTACCACGCGGCCCCAGAGGCGGGCCTAGCCCTGGCGCCTGGAGAGGAGCAGCGTCGCAGCCGACGCCGCCACCGCCGCGGCCGCGGCTGCGGCCCCCAGCGCCTCGGGGTCCGCGGCTGTCCTGGTCACCGTCGATGTCACGGTCATGGTCTCGGTGACGGTCTCGGTTACCGTCGCCGCGGCGGCCGCCGGGGCCCCCGGCATGTAGGGGGAGGGGGTGGCGGGTGCGCCGGTCACTGTTACCGTGTAGATGGTCGACGTGCCTCTCTCCTCAGCGGCTCCGGGGAAGGGCACCTCGAGCCTGGAGCCGTTAGGGTACACCACCTCGACGCTCCCGGGCGTCAACGCGTCTGCTACAGTCCTGCCGAGGAGGAGGGGCTCGTAGCCCGTTGACCAGGCTATACCCTTCACGGCCTCCGCCGCCAGCCTGACGGCCTCCCAGAGGCTCGGAGCCTCGATAACTGGCCCCCGGAGGCGCGCCTCGACCCTCACCTCCCCGGCTGAAGCGTTGACCGTGTAGCCCAGCTCTGCTACGCCGGAGAGGGAGGCGTTGAAGCCCAGCGCCTCAAGCCTACGGGCCGCAATCTTCGCAGCCAGGCCGGGGTCGAAGGACAGGTCTACATGTGCCTCAGCCCGTAGCCCCTGCACCCCACTCTTAATCGTGAACTCTAGGCCCCCCCGGAGGCTCCGGAGAAGCTCCAGCGCCTCCCCCTCATCCAGCATGGTCGCCTCAGCCAGCGCCTCCGGGGGGGCGAGGGCCTCGAAGTACACCACGCCATCCAGCTGCTCAACCCTCTCAAGCTTCACCGGTACGTGGAGCAGCCAGCTTAGCAGAGCCTCGAGACTTCGGGTATTGATGGTCGTAACGTTAACGCTGCTGCTAGCTCGGCCCTTCACCGCCAGCCCGCGGGGCTCAACGGTAAGCCGAGCCTCGAGTGCAACGGAGGAGTTCCCGGCCTCGGAGTGGTAGCGCAGCAGCCCCACGCCACCCTCCATGAGGAGGAGCATGGAGACCCGCGACTCGAAGATAACAGTGGACACGTTTACCCTGACCACCCTAGGCGCCTCAAAGGAGAAGCTGAAGTTCACCCTCAAAGCCCCCTCCTCCAAGTCCAGCAGCGCTTCAAGCAAGACAACCGGCCCCCCAGCGCGGGGACACCATGCCTCCCCCACGTACTCCGGCGCAGCCGCCACCAGCCCCTCCGAGACCCCGAGCACCCTCAGGGTGAGCCGCGCCGAGCCCGCTGCGTCGCCGCAGCCGCCGCCTCCTGGAGGCAGGGCGTGCGCGGCCAGGGGAAGGAGCAGGAGGGCCAGGAGCAGGACTAGGGTAGGCTGCAAGACCCGGGCCACCCCACCGGCTACCCGGGGGCTGCTGCCGGAGATAAGCGGAGCCCAGCCTTACAATAGAGGGCCCCAGGGGATGGGGAAGGAGGCTAAATTCAACCCTAGAAGCCCCCCATGTCCCCGGGCTGGGGCCCTTGAAGCGCGGCCGCGGCGTCGAGAGGAGGCCCGGGGTGTTGGCGGGCAAGCCCGTGGTGAGGGGTACCAGGATACCGGTGGAGCTGCTCGCCGAGCTGGTGGAGGCGGGGTGGACGGTGGAGCAGATACTGCGGGAGTACCCGACCCTCACCAGGGAAGACATAGAGGAGGCGCTGGAGGCGGCGAGGCTCCTAAGGGCGCAGCGTCGTGAGGCAGCCGCGGCGGAGGCCTAGGCTGCTCCTAGACGAGAACATACCCTAC
>JAADFC010000110.1 GCA_013153105.1 Thermoproteota archaeon | reverse complement strand
CCCGGCAGCGGTACATGCATCGCAGCCGGGGACAATAGTCGTAGTCGGCACAGTACACGGCGTGATCAGCGGCGCGACGGTAGACTACGTCAGGAGCCTGCTCGACTACGCCCTCCAGAGCGGGGCTAGCCTCGTAGTCCTAAGGCTCGACACCCCCGGCGGGGGCCTCGAACCCGCCCTCGCAATAGCGCAGCTCCTCCTAGACTCCCCCCTCCCCGTGGTAGGCTTCGTCGACGGCCGCTGGGCCATGAGCGCCGGCACAATGATCCTCGTGTGTACAGATGTGGCTGCAATGAAGCCCACAGCCATAATAGGCGCTGTCCAGCCGGTGGCCCTATCGCCGAGCGGCGAGTACAGGCCGATAAACGAGACCAAGATACTCAACCCTGTATACAAGGAGATAGAGGTATGCATGAAAGTCCACGGCCGCAACACAACGCTAGCAAAGCTCTTCGTCTACAAGAACCTCGTACTAAACGCCGAAGAGGCAGCTAGGCTTGGAGCTGTAGAGTACATAGCGGGGAGCCTAGCTCAGCTGCTAGAGAGGATCAACGGGACCAGGATAGAGAGGCTCAACATGACGCTGCTGCTTAGAGAGCCGGTGACCGTGGAAGAGTTTGAGATGCCGCCAGGGCTCCTCCTCGCCCAGATACTCTCGGACCCGCTGGTCAGCAGCCTCATATCAAGCATAGCGCTCCTCCTGATACTAGTGGCCCTCAGCACCGGGCACCCCCACCTCATAGCGCTGGCGGTGGGCCTCCTCCTCCTGGGCCTCTTCGGCCTCGGCCTAAGCGCCGGCCTCGTGGCCGTAGCCCTAATACTCGTAGGCATAGTGTTCCTCGTCGTAGAGCTTGTGGCGATACCGGGCTTCGGGGCCGTAGGCGTGACGGGCATAATACTGCTCGTGATAGGCTTCATAGTAGCCTTCACGGGACGCCCCGTCTACATAGCCGGAGAGGCGCTACAGCAAGCCCTGCGGATAACCCTGGCAGTCACGGCCCCTATAGCAGGGCTGATGATCGTGATACTAGTCAAGGCGGTCGAGGCCTGGAAGCAGAAGCCGGTATACCAGCCCAGCCCCGTGGGCAAGAGGGGCAGGGCCGTGGACCCGATACCCCCCGGTGGCACGGGCTTCATTATAGTTGAAGGCGAGTACTGGCAGGCGAGGAACGTCTCGGAGAAGCCCATAAAGGCTGGGGACGAGGTTGTGGTCAAGGGGAAGAGCGGCACAATCCTGTTAGTCGAGCCGGCACCCGGCTCAGCGTAATCCACATATTTATAACATTGGTTGAGGTCACCCATGGCGGGGGCGGCGGGTTGCAGTATAAGCTCACGCTCTCCCAGCGTGAGGTACTCGAAGCGCTAATAAAACTCTATGAACAGAAGAAAAGGCTTGTGAAGAGCAAGGAGATAGCATCACTCATAAACCGCGACGAGGGAACAGTCAGGAACATCATACTCAGCCTGAAGAGCCTCGGCCTCGTCGAGTCCAAGACCGGGCCCAGTGGCGGCTACATGCCTACCCTAAAGGCCTACGAGGTAGTGAAGGGTACAATGACTCAGATACCCGTAAAGATACGCAAGGACGGGAAAGAGCTCGACATAACGATAATGAGCATAGAGCTTCTCGACGTACTCAACCCCGAGGGCGGCCGGGCAATATTAAGGGTCCACGGTGACGTGCGCCGCGCGCTGCGCCCAGGCGACCGTATAGAGATCGGGCCGACGCCGCTCGTCGGCGTCCGGATAGAAGGTGAAGTGATGCATGTTGACACGGTGAGCAACCAGCTGAGCATAAGGATAACACGTATGGTCAGCATACCGCGCGCGGCTGTGTCGGAGATAGCGACGCCCCAGCCCTACACGGTTAGGCCGGACCAGCCCCTCCGCGAGGTGGCACGCGAGCTTGTTGCGCGGCAGATACGTGGCGCACCCGTCGTAGAGGGCGGCAAGATAGTTGGTGTGATAACGCTCACAGATATAGGGAAGGCTTTCACCGAGGGCCGCTTCGACGCGAAGGTGAGGGAGTACATGTCGACGCCAGCTATAACTGTTAGGGATAGCGACGATATACTCAAGGCTATAGACCTCATGAACAGGCATGGTATAGGCAGGTTGCCCGTGGTGGATGCGGCGGGCCACCTTGTCGGCATAGTAACCAAGACTGATATAATGAGGTTCATAGCGGGGCTCCGCTAGGAGAGGCTGCGGGGATGGCGAGTACTCCCCAGCGCGAGGCCCCGCAGGGGGAGCGGGGCCGGTGAGGAGAATTCCTTTAGCCGACCCACAGGGGTGGGCTGACGCCATAATAGTATCTCCTACGCAGTTTATAAGGGGTTAAGCGGGGAGCTGTATGAGCCAGGGGTGGAGTTTGCAGCGGATGAAGGAGCCCGGCGCAGATGTGGACGAGAAGCTGGCCCGCCTCGTAGCAGAGCTTAGACGCCGGGGGTACCGTGTGACCGCCCAGAGGCTGGCAATAGCCCGTATAGTGTTCCAGACCATAAAGCAGCACCCCAGCTTCATGCAGATAGTGGAGGCTGTGCGCAAGTCAATGCCTAGCATAAGCCCGAGCACGATCTACAACAACCTGCAGCTCCTCGAGCAGCTCGGTTTCATAAAGAGCTTCGACGTAGCCGGCGAGACGCGCTACGACGAGGCCAAGCCGCACGTGAACATAGTCTGCATAGACCGCGGCGAGATTGTCGACCTCGAAGACGAGCAGGCGACGCGGTTCATAGAGGAGATAGCAAAGAAGTACGGGATGAAAGTCCGGGAGGTCGTAGTCGAGGCGTTCTGCAGCGAGGACAGCAGCGAGGGGGCCTCAGGGCCAGGCTGACCACTTCACAGCCAGCCTCGGGCTCAGCTTGGGCGACAGGTCCTCAACGGCCCACAGCCCGGGGGCAGGGCGGCGTCCCGGGTATATCCTCTACCCCTCCGCCGCCCCGGGGGGTTTCGAGGGCTGCTCAAGCCCTGGCGCCAGCCTCTAACCCTACCTGGCCCCCATGGATTCTATCAGCTGCAGCTCCTCGAGCACGTGGAGCAGCTCGTGGAGCTTCTCGGCGACCCTGCGGCCCTGGGGGGTTAGCTCGGCGCACTTGCTCGCGCCGCAGTGGTATAGCCTTACGAGCCCGAGCATGGCTGCCTCGCGGGCGCTCCTATAGGTGGTCCCCACCCCCATGCCGTAGCGGGGTATGTGGTGGAGCGGCATCGACCCGTGCTCGTAGAGTATCGCCAGCAGCCTCAGTATCCCAGGCTTCCCGAGCAGCCAGTAGCGGCTCGTACCGTTGTGGGGCACGGCCGTCCACCTCCCACGCTGGCGGTGTAGGTGGTCTAAGGGGCGCCCTCTCCGGGCGGGGTGACGCTTGCACTAGGGCTCCTGGCCGTTGCCCGGCCACATAAGGGGGATGCCTCTACACCCATTGCCGTAGCACTATCATCGAGTTGGTCGCCGCGACGCCCGGTATGCTCCGTATATAGTCTATGCTCTCGTTGACATCTTTTATCGCCTCGCCCCTGACCACGACTAGGATGTCGTAGTCGCCGGTGACCTCGTACACGGCCTCCACGTGTTTCATCTGGAGTATCTTCTCGGAGACCTCGGGCACCGAGACGGGAGGCTGGGTGCGCACGAGTATGAAGGCGCGTATCTCGTTGCCGGTGTCGTAGATTATCGTGAACTTCTTTATCACGCCCATCTTTATCAGCTTCGCGAGCCTCTTCCTCACAGCCGACTCGCTGAGGCCAAGCTCCTGGGCCAGCCTCGAGTAGGACATCCTAGCGTTGTCGCGCAGCAGCTGTAAGAGCTTCATGTCTATCTCGTCGAGTCCACCCTTACTAGGCATGGTCAGAGCCCTCCCCTAGCAGGCCGCGGGGCCGCCGATTAGAGGGGGCGCAGGCGTGTGCCCCCTTGCAGGAATCCCTCTTACCCGTAGGCGCAGCGGCCTCTTAGTGTTTCTCCATAGCGGCCTTTAGCAGGCCGGTGAACAGGGGCGCCGGCTTCATCGGCCTGCTCTTAAACTCGGGGTGCGGCTGGCTCCCTACGAAGAAGGGGTGGTCCCGCAGCTCGATGAACTCCACCCGGCCACCCTCAAGACTGTAGCCCGACACCTCCATTCCAGCCTCGACGAGCCTGTCGAGGTAGCGCGGGTTAACCTCGTAGCGGTGCCGGTGCCTCTCATATACTATCTCGCGGTTGTACAGCCTGTGGACGAGCGTGCCCCGTATCAGCTTTATCGGGTAGGCGCCCAGCCTCATAGTGCCCCCGAGCCTGTCCACGTAGCGCTGCTCTTCGAGCAGGTCTATCACCGGGTGGGGCGTGTCGGGGTCTATCTCCGTGCTGTTAGCGTCCTCCAGCCCGGCCAGGTAGCGGGCTATAGCTACCACCGAGAGCTGCATGCCGAAGCAGATGCCGAGGAACGGCCTGCCCCGCTCTATAACCTCTCGTATAACCTCTATCTTGCCCTCCGCGCCTCGGGCACCGAAGCCGGGCAGCACTATGACAGCATCATTCTCCTCCACGGGTTTGGCCGGGTCGAGGCGCCCCTTCTCTATCAACGTCGACTCGTACCAGTTGAGTACCGGCTTCACGCCGAGCCCTGCGGCGGCGTGACGTATCGCCTCTATTATGCTCAGGTAGCTGTCCTTGAGCTTAGTGTACTTGCCCACCATGCCTATCCTAACAGGCTTCGAGGCCTCCTTCACCCGCTGTACGAAGCTCCTCCACTCCTCCAGCCTCGGCTCTCGGTCCTCCAGCCCGAGCCGCTGGACGATGAAGCGCCCCAGCCCCTCCTCCTCGAGGACCAGCGGAACCTCGTATATCACGTCCACGTCGGGGTTGCTGAAGACAGCCTCCGGCGGCAGGTTAGCGTAGAGAGCGATCTTCCTCCTCGCCTCCTCCTCGAGGGGCCGCTCGCTCCTGGCTATTATCGCGGTCGGCTGTATACCGATACGCCGCAGCTCCTGGACACTATGCTGGACAGGCTTCGTCTTCTGCTCCCCCGTGGCACGCAGCACCGGCACCAGCGCGACATGTATGAATATAACGTTGGAGGCCCCCTCCTCGAGCCACATCTGCCTCGCCGCCTCGAGGAAGGGCAGCCCCTCTATATCCCCCACCGTACCCCCAATCTCTACAAGCACGACGTCGGCTGAGTAGTCCCTTGCAACCTCCCGTATCCGCGACTTTATCTCCCCGGTTATGTGGGGTATAACCTGTACCGTCTGGCCCAGGTACTCGCCCCTCCTCTCCCTCTCGATGACGGTCAGGTAGACCTGGCCGGTAGTTATGTTATTCCTCTTGGACAGGTTTACATCGAGGAACCTCTCGTAGTGGCCAAGGTCGAGGTCGGTCTCCCCGCCGTCCTCCGTGACGTAGACCTCGCCGTGCATATAGGGGTTCATAGTGCCCGCGTCGACGTTTATGTAGGGGTCTATCTTGATTGCGGTGACGCGGTACCCCCGCGACTTGAGGAGAAGCCCTATGGACGCGGTGGTTATACCCTTGCCCACGCTGCTCAGGACGCCGCCGGTTACAAACACGTACTTCGTCACAGCAAAGCCCGTGAGGGAGCCGGGCGCCGCCTGGGGGCTTTAATGGGTAACCCGCCGCACCAGGCTCCTCATCACCTCCGGGTAGCGTGTAAGGCTGTCCGCCGCCACGATTACGATGCGGCTGCCCCTATCTATGGCGCCCTCCTCCACGAGCCTGACCGCGGCTGCGAAGGCTGCGCCCGTGCTTGGGCCCGCGGCCACTCCGGTCTCGTGTAGCAGGCTGGCAACCCCCTTCAGGGCGTCCCTCGCGGCGACGGGCTCTACTCGGTCTACCACGCTCCCGTACCGCTGGTAGAGGGGCGGCACCGCGTAGGAGGAGAGGCCCTCTATAGTATCCGGCTGCTTGCTCTGCGAGCCCGAGAGGGGGCTGCCCCGCGGTGTCACGCCGACTATCAGCGTGTTGCCCAGCTCCTCGCGGAGCCTCCTGCCCACCCCGGTGACTGTTCCCCCAGTCCCTATGCCCATTACGAACGCGTCCACCCTCCAGTCGGTCTGCTCGAGTATCTCCACGGCAGTCCAGTGGTAGTGTGCTAGGTGGTTGTACTCGTTGCTCATCTGGTCTAGGAGGAGGCAGCCTCTGCGCTGCGCCTCCTCCACCGCGGCCTCTCGTGTGAGGCCCTCATCGCCTATCTCTACTATCTCGCCTCCCATGCTGGATATTATCAGCTTCTTTATCTCCGAGGCCCTCTTCTCCACGAAGAGGAGGGGGCGGAGGCCGAGGAGCCTGGCGGCCCACGCCACAGCGGCTGCAGTGTTGCCACTGCTTATCTCCGCCACGCAGTCGCCCGGCTTCAGGTGGCCCTCGCGGACGGCGGCGGCTATCATGTTGACGGCTATCCTGTCCTTGTGGCTTCCAGTGGGGTTTGCATACTCTATCTTGATGCAGAACTCGGCGCCGCGGGTCTTGAAGCAGCGCATGGGGGTTCGGCCTGTGGCAGCGCGGAGGATGCGCAGCCGCCTACTCAAATCCGACACAAATACTCCCACCCCGATACAGCGGCCCCCGGCGACCTCGGGGGAGCCGCGGCCCGGCCGGGGTTAAAGGGGGTGAGGCTGCTGCGGCCGCGGCGGAGCGGGTGAGCTAGCCGCCAGTGTGGGTGTCGCGCTGTGACCCTGATAGTAGCCCTCGACCGCGTGAGCCCCGGGGAGGCAGAGCAGCTAGTGGCCGACCTCTGCGATGTCGTGGAGGGCTTCAAGGTGGGGCTCCCGTTCGTGCTCTCCGCCGGCGTGAGGCTAGTCGAGAAGCTGCGTGGCGCCTGCCCCTCGAGGCTCTGGATAGCCGACTACAAGCTCGCCGATATAGGATACATAATGCGCCTCGTGGCTGAGGAGGCGGCCTCCTGGGCGGATGCTGTGATAGCACACTCCTTCATAGGCGTCGATGGAGGTCTAGGGGAGCTGGCCGAGCACCTGGCCCGCGAGGGCAAGAAGCTCATACTCGTCGTCTCGATGAGCCACCCGGGGAGCCGCGACGTCTACGACCGGGCGACCCCCTACATAGCAGCGGTGGTTGAGAGGCTCAGGCCCTGGGGCCTCGTGGCCCCCGCCACCCGGCCCGAGATGATAGCACTCTACCGCCGCAAGGCGCCGTGGGCGAAAATCCTCGCCCCCGGCGTGGGAGCGCAGGGGGCGGAGCCCGGGGAGGCGCTCTGCGCGGGCGCCGACTACGAGATTATAGGCCGCCAAGTCACCGGTGCACCCGAGCCGCGCGCGGCGGCGCTCCTGGCGAGGCGGCGGCAGGAGGAGAGGCTCAGACTATGCCGGGCCCAGAGCTAGACAAGCTGTATACACGCATACTACTCGAGAGCGGCGCCCTACTCTTCGGCAGGTTCCGCCTCGCCAGCGGCGTCGAGAGCCCGATCTACATTGACCTACGGAGGGTGCTCGCGAAGCCGCGCTACCTGCGGGCGATAGTCGACGGGCTCTCAGTACTCCTCGAGCACCTGGGCTACACGGCACACCCCATAGTCGGCGTGGCCACCGGCGGCATACCCTGGGCGGCGGCGCTAGCGTACCACCTGGGCGTCCCCACGGGCTACGTTAGGCCGCGCGCGAAGGACCACGGCACCGGGAAGATCGTCGAGGGGGTTGAGCCCGGCGAGGTGGTGCTACTCGACGACGTGGCAACCACCGGCGAGAGCCTCGCAGCTGCCGCGGAGGCCCTGCTAAACGAGGGCTACACCGTTAGAGCCGCGGTTGTAGTGGTCGACCGCGAGCAGGGGGCGGCCTCGAGGCTGGCGAACCTCGGACTCCAGCTCCACAGCCTGGTAACGCTCAGGGAGATACTGGACTCGGCGGCTGCCATGGGGCTGCTGGCCGTGGAGAGGGTTGAGGAGATAAAGAGGCAGCTCGGCCTAGCCTAGCCCCACGCGCCCCCGCCCTATTTTACCCCGTGCCCCGCCGAGGCGCGTAACGTCTCCCCTCCGGGCAGCGCGTATGCGGGCCTGGCAGGGCAGGGACGTCATCAGCATACTCGACTTCACCCGGGACGAGCTGGAGCAGCTCTTCGCCGCCGCGGAGGAGATGGAGGAGAAGCTCTCTAGAGGCAAGCCCCCACGCCTCCTGGAGGGAAGGATTGTCGCTCTCGCATTCTTCGAGCCCTCTACAAGGACGAGGCTGAGCTTCGAGGCCGCAGTCAAGAGACTGGGCGGGGAGACTATAGGCTTCTCCGGAGAGGAGGCCACAAGCCTCGCCAAGGGCGAGAACCTAGCCGACACCATTAGGATGCTGGACTCATACGCCGACCTTATAGTGATGAGGCACCGCTACGAGGGAGCCGCGCTCTATGCTGCGGAGATAGCGGAGCACCCCCTGATAAACGCTGGCGACGGGAGGCAGCATCATCCGACGCAGGCTATGCTTGACCTGTATACCGTTAGAAAGCTGTTCGGCACGGTGGACGGGCTCGTCTACGGCGTACTGGGCGACCTGCGGTATGGCCGTGCTGCGAGCAGCTTCATACTATCCCTCACCTTGTACCGGCCCTCAAAGGTCTACCTGATATCGCCCAGGCTGCTGCGTGTGCGGCCGGAGGTCCGCATGGTGCTCGAGGAGAGCGGCGTAAGGTTCGTGGAGACCGAGAGCCTCGAGGAGGTTCTCCCCGAGCTCGACGTGCTCTATGTAACTAGGATACAGCGTGAGAGGTTCCCCGACCCGCAGGAGTACGAGAAGGTTAGGGGGAGCTACAGGGTTACGCTGGACCTCCTCGAGAGGCTTGCAAAGCCCGATCTGAAGGTGCTGCACCCGCTGCCGAGGGTCGACGAGATAGACTACCGTGTCGACGGGAGCAGGTATGCGGCCTACTTTCTCCAGGCCCGGCTCGGCGTCCCCGTGCGCATGGCCCTGGTTTCGCTCGTGCTGGGTGTCTGGCCTTGAGCGGGCGTCAGCTGCTCGTCGAGAGGATAAGGGATGGGACGGTCATAGACCATATACCAGCCGGGCGTGCGCTGATAGTCCTGCGCATACTGGGTATAACGGGCCGGGAGGGCCTCCGCGTCGCCGTGGTCATGAACGTTGAGAGCCGGAAGCTCGGCAGGAAGGATATAGTCAAGATAGAGAACAGGCACCTGAGCCCCGAGGAGGTCAACAAGATAGCTCTCGTGGCGCCGACTGCGACGATAAACATAGTCAGAGGCTACGAGGTCGTGGAGAAGAGGAAGGTTGAGCTGCCCGAGACGCTGGAGAACGTACTCCGATGCACGAACCCCACGTGCATAACCAGGAAGCCCCGTGAGCCCGTCAAGCCTAGGTTCCGGCTCGTCTCCCGCCGGCCGGTGAGGCTCCAGTGCATCTACTGTGGCAGCATCATAGACGAGAGGGACGTGCTCGAACAGCTCGTGAGCGGCAGCGGGTGAGGCCGGGCTTGGCCCGGTACCGGTTCACGCCCCTCCGCCTCGCCGCCACCCCATGGCGTGGCGGGGGGGCCGCGGTTGTCGACTACGAGCCGCTGGGCTGGCGGCCGCCGGTGGAGCCGGGGGTCTTCTACCACTTCTGGCTGCCGGGGCTCAAGTCGCTGCCCCTGGCCCCAGTGCCGGCGGGGGATAGGCTACGGTTCTACGTGAAGGCCCGCGGGCCGGGGACGCTGCGGCTGGTAGAGGAGCCGCCGCCCCGGGCTGGGCTGCTGGGCCCCATGGGGGCCGCCTACCGGCCCAGGCTGGCCGCCGGCTCCCTGCTGGTCCTGGTTGCAGGTGGCACAGGGCTCGCCGCCCTGGCCCCCCTCGCTTTTTCAGCCGTGGAGGCCGGCGTGGAGGTCGTGGTGTACCACGGAGTTTCAAGCGTGGTGGAGGCGCCTCCGAGCAGGCTCCTGCTACCCGGCCGGGCAGGCTACAGGCTGGCCACGCTCGACGGCAGCGGCGGGGCTAAAGGTACAGTCGTAGACGCCGTCGACTGGGACGAGGCCCGCGGGGCTGCCCTGCTCGCAGCGGCGGGCCCCGAGGAGATGCTCTGCAGTATATACCGCGAGGCCTCCAGGCGGGGGCTCCTGGACAGGCTAGTGCTGGCCCTGGAGGCCACGGTGAAGTGTGGCATGGGCTTCTGCGGCCGCTGCCGGGTACCCTGCACCGGCAGCCTGCTCTGCAGGGACGGCGTCTTCTACCCCGCCCGCAGCCTCTCGTGCTGGGCGCGGCAGCGATGCGGGCGAGCGTCTGCGGGCTACTAGCATCCCCCCCACCCGGCCCCCGCGGCCGCGGCTGCGTGGTCTACGATACGGCGAGGGGCGTGGTGGAGGAGGTCACGGAGGAGCCCAGAGGCGAGCTGGTCGCAGCGGGCGAGGACCTACTTGTCCTACCCGGCCTGGTTGACATGCACGTCCACCTGCGGGGGCTCCAGCTCTCCTACAAGGAGGACGAGCGCAGCGGCTGCCGGGCCGCCCTCCGCGGGGGCCTCACGCTGGTCGCCGACATGCCCAACACGAGCCCCCCCGCCTCCACGCCGGAGGTTGTAGCTGAGAAGCTCCGCCGCCTCCGCAGCCTAAGGCTGGAGGCCCTGCTCTACGCCGGCGTACCCCCCAGCGAGGGGCTCGTAGACGACATAGCCTCTATGCCGGGCGTCGCCGGCTTCAAGATATACCCTCGCGACCTCGTGGAGCGACACCGCGTCGTGGAGCGCATACTCTCGAAGCCGGGCCTGCTGGTGGTGGTCCACCCCGAACTCCCCGAGGCAGAGAAGAGCGAGTACGAGGACCCCTCAAGCCGCGCGGCCGGCAGAGGCTGCCACTGGGAGGCGGCGGCGGTCGAGTACATAGCAAGCCTCTCCCCGGAGGCGAGGGTCCACATAACCCACGCCTCCTGCAGCTCCACCGTGACGCTGGCAAAGAGGTACGGCTTCACAGTCGACGTCGCGCCACACCACCTGCTCTACACCCCGCCCCGCGGCGGAGGCTGCCTCTACAAGGTCAACCCGCCCCTCCGCCTCCCGCCAGAGCCCCAGCTGCTACTCAAACAGCTCCTAGACGGACAGGTAGACGCAATCGCAAGCGACCACGCCCCCCACGCCCCAGGGGAGAAGGAGGGCGACCCCCTCACATGCCCCCCGGGTATAGCCTGGCTCGAAGCCTGGCCGAGGCTCCTCCTCTGCCTCCTAGACCGCCTGGGCGGCCCCCAGCTGCTGGCCAGCCTCGCCTCCACCAGGCCGGCGGCGCTGCTCTCGCGGAGACGCTGCCTCGACCCAGGCTGCCCGGCGACGTTCACAGTCTACCAGCGTGCATGGACGCGGTTCGACGCGGTGCGCGAGAGCAAGGCCAGGAGGGTGCCCTACCTGGGTGCGAGGCTCTGCGCTGAGACTAGGCTGGTTGTAGTCGACGGTAAACACCTCATGCTAGGATGAGAGCCAGAGCCTGGCCACGTCGCGGAGCAGGAACCTGCTAGGCTCCCCGGGCAGGCGGCTGCGCATCCTCCGGTAGAGGCTCCCCCCGACCCTCTGCCCCGAGAAGTAGGCCGCCACGAACCCGGCCAGCAGCGCAGCGTCTGAAGCCTGGAAACCCACGCCGACTAGCCTCCTGAGGAGAGCGACGAGCGGCACCGGAGCGTGGACGGCCAGGAACCACTCCAGCCGCCGCCCCCGCTCCCTGGCGTGTGCCCGCCAGTAGCCCGCCACAATGTTGACCGCGAACACGACGGCCAGCGAGGAGACGTAGCCGGCGACGTCCACGGGAGGGCTCACCCCTTAACCCCCCGCCTCCGCTCCTCGCGTATCCTCGCAACCTCCTCGGCGATGCGCTTCAGGGTCTCAAGCTTGGAGCCCAGCTTATCCACAACCACCCGCCGCGTCTGCCCCCACCACTCACGCGGGTACCTCGCCTCCTCAACCTCGGGGTGGAGCCCCAGCCTCTCAGCCGCCTCAACTATCTCCTCCACCCGCGGCCTTCTTACAGCGTAGCGTTTAGCCACCTTACGCCCCTCCCCGCGGCTCGCCGTGGAGTCTATGTAGACGGGCCAAACGACTATCCTCCTGCCCCTGTACTCCCTGCTCAACACCTAGGCCCCTCCCCTCGGCCGGCGGGGGCTCGGCCCAAGGGTATCTCGCCACCGCCCCTCCCGGGCTCGGCCCGATAATCCCTCTCCACGGCCCCCGCCTCCGGGCCTCCCTCCGAGACTTAATAGAGGCCTGGTGCACCGTGCCTCCTGGAGAGGTGTACCAGGCCGTGGCCTCGACGAAACTCGTAAAGTTCATAGGACGCGACGTACTCTCGGAGAACGCCAAGCTCGCCGAGAGGCTCCGCAGACTCTACGACGAGGCAGGCGTCAAGGTATACGAGTTCCTCGGCGGCCCCGGGAGCGGGAAGACGAGCGTGATAGAAAGGCTCGTAGAGAGGATGCTCAGAGACTTCAAGCCCGATGAGATAGCCTACATCGGAGGCGACATAGCTACCACCCTCGACACAGAAAGGATAGCCAAGTACGGCGTCCGCCACGTCCAGATAAACACCGGCGGCACGTGCCACCTCGAGGTGCCCCATGTAGAGGCTGCGATAAAGGCCCTGGGAGGCCCCGAGGCCCTCCGGAGCCTCTCGATAATGATAATAGAGAATGTGGGCAACCTCATATGCCCATTCAACTTCCCCCTCGGCGCCCACCTACGCGTAATGGTCGCAGACGTGACCGAGGGCGAGGACAAGTTCATAAAGCACCCTCTCAGCACCAGGGTAAGCGACGTCATAGTCATAAACAAGATCGACTTAGCCAAATACATCGGCGTAGACCTGGACAAGATGATAAGCGACGCGCGGAGCCTCAACCCCCGGGCTCCAATTATACTCGTCAGCGCCCGCACCGGCGAGGGGATAGAGGAGCTCTACCAGACGCTCCTGCGCCTGGCGCCGCCGGCGAGAAGGTGATCCCGCTCCATGCACGAGGTAAGCATAGCGATGAGCATACTCTCGGTCGTGGAGGAGGCGTTCCGCGAGACTCCAGGCGCCAAGAGGGTGTCTAAGATAAAGCTGCAGATAGGAATGCTCAGCATGGTAGACCCGGAGGCGCTCCGATTCGCCCTGCGAACCGTGTCCCGCGGCACCCCAGCCGAGGGTGCGGAGATAGAGATAGAGATGGTGAAACCCGTCTTCCGCTGCAACCGCTGCGGCCACACGTGGGAGGTCAGCGACGAGGACATAGAGCGTATATCAAGCGACCCCGAGGCGAGCACCCTGATACACATCTACCCGGACGTCGTAGCCAGGTACCTCCGCTGCCCCCGCTGCGGCAGCAGCGACATAGAGATAGTGCGGGGCAAGGGCGTTATAGTCCACAGCGTCGACATAGAAACCTAGCGCCGCACCGCCCGGCAGGTGCTGCAGGGCCTTGGTGGTCAAGACTGGCGTCGCACTACCCGACAAGCTCTATGAGGAGCTGGCCAGGGTTGCCAGGAGCCTGGGCTACACCAGCCTCTCCCAGGCGGTCCGCGACGCCGTCCAGCTTTTCATAACCCTAAACCGCTGGGCCTCCTCCCCCCTCCCCCTCGCCGGCGTGCTCCAGGCGGTAGCCGACCGCGGCTCCGTGGAGAGGGTGGCAGCACGCCTAGCAGCTCACCACGAGGTTGTAACGGGCTACATGGTAATCCCGCTGGACCGGGACAAGGCCATGCTGCTCGTTATAGTGCGCGGCGAGCCCGACGAGATAAAGAAGCTCTTCCGCGACCTGTCCCGCCTCCGCGGCGTGGACGCGGTTACAGCGTCCCTCCTCCCGCTGCCCGAGACGGGCCGGCAGCACCGAGGCTATACTGCGACACGTCCTCCAGCCGGCCAAGGACCGGGTTGAACCAGGCCACCACGACCCCCCCAGCCTC
>JAADFC010000017.1 GCA_013153105.1 Thermoproteota archaeon | reverse complement strand
CTCTCCGCTGGGCGGTGGCGGCCTCGGCTTCGCTTCTCTTCCAGCTGGCTCTCCGCGAGGGTGTGCCCTTCTGTGTCGAGCGGGCGGCCTCGGGGTGGGAGGCTGCCGCGCTGCTTCTCGAGGCTGCGGGGGTCTGGGCGCCGGTGGGGCTGGCGGCTGAGGGGAGCTGTGGGGCCGCGTTGGCGGTGAACACGGCGTTGGCGGTGGCTGGGCGGGTGCTCGGCCTGTAGCCCCCGCGTCTCGGGGGCTGCTGGTTGGAGGCTGTGTTTATCTCCGTGCGGCGGCTGCTCTACCTCTTGGGGGTGCGTGTCCCCCTTGGCGCGTCTATGCCTCGCCTATGCAGCCTCCCCTATTCATAGCAGGGGGTTCCTGGAGAGGCTCCGCTCCTCTGTGAGGGGGCTCCTCGAGGCTGCTGGGCTGCTGGGGCTGGTTGAGGAGCGTGGCGTGGCTACTGAGCCTCGGGGTCTCGCCGCTATGCTCTCGGGCTGCCCGGCGGCTGTTGTGGTTGTTGCAACCGGCGGGACGGAGCACATAGTGTTGGGGGGTCTTGCGGGGTTTGAGGGGCCAGTCCTGCTGGTCGCCCATCCCTACGCTAACAGTCTCCCCGCCCTCTTGGAGCTGTACCCGCTTGCCTCGAGGCTCTCCGCCTCCGCAGTCGCCCTCCCCGCGCTGGAGGGCGGTGAGGCCGTCTCGAGGCTAGCCTCGGCTGTGAGGGGGCTGCTGGCCGCATCCAGGCTGCGGGGCTCTAGGCTCGGGCTCGTGGGGAGGCCCAGCCCGTGGCTGGTGTACAGCAGGGTTGAGCCGCAGGTTCTCCGGGAGAGGCTCGGGGTGGAGCTTGTCGAGGTGCCGCTGGGCGAGCTCGAGGAGGAGTACCGCCGCGTGGAGCCGCCCGCGGGGCTCCTCGAGGAGCTGGTGTCGAAGGCGGAGGCTGTGGAGAGGCCGCGGGGGGAGCTGGTGAAGGCTCTCCGCCTCTACGAGGCGCTGCGGAGGATAGTGGAGAGGCACAGGCTCGACGCGTTCACCATAGAGTGCTTCGAGGTCATACCCCGCCTTGACACCACGGCCTGCCTCGCCCTCAGCCTCTTCAACAGCAGCGGCCTCGTGGCGGGCTGCGAGGGCGACGTGCCGGCGACGGTTAGCATGATGCTGCTCAGCTACGCCTCCCAGCGCCCCGCCTTCATGGCCAACCCGGCCAGCTTCGGGGAGCGCAGGCTGCTGCTGGCCCACTGTACAGCCCCGATAGCCGCCGGGGCCTCCTACAGGCTGCTCAGCCACTTCGAGACCGGCCGCGGCGTCGGGGTCAGCGTAGCCTACCGGGAGGGCGAGACGGTCACCCTGGCCCGGCTCGACCCGGGGCTGAGGAGGCTCCGCGTCGCCCGCGGCGTGGTTGAGCGCTCCGGGCTGCTCAGCAGCCTGCACTGCCGCACCCAGGTCTGGCTCCGCGTCGACTGGGACCCCGAGCTGCTGCTCGAGGACAGCCTGGGCAACCACTACGTGATGACGGTGGGCGACCACGTGGAGCCCCTCAGGCATGCGGCGAGGATGCTGGGGCTCCGGGCGGAGGTCCTAGGCTAGCTAAACCCTTGAGGGGAGAGGCCCCAGGGCAAAAATCATGGTCTAGGCCTCAACCTCCAGCCGTACACCCTCGGGCAGCCTGACCGGCGTGTAGGGCTTGCCCTGGTCGAGGTAGAACTTGCTGAACATCTCGTAGAGGTGGAGCCTCAGCGTGTGCGCGTAGGCTGCCAGCGCCTCGAGGGCTATCACCAGCAGGTTGCCAAGTATATACACTATAGGCGCCAGCGGCCCAGCTATGTACGCCATCACGGTGAAGCCTAGCATCAGCCCGCTGTGGGCCAGCGACAGGCCCATTATACGCATGAACGACGCCGTGTTACCTATAGCCATCAGCAACGCGTCGAACGCCTCCATTATACCGGCGGTGAGCCTCTCGCCGAAGCCGCCGTGGCCGAAGAGCAGCGGCGCACCCAGCAGCGTGAACAGGCCCACGGTGGCCATCAGCCTCACCAGCATGCCCAGCCCCGTCTCCGGCACGAGCGTCAGGCCGGCGTCCTTCAGTATCATACCCGCACGGTGCATCGCCGTCTCACCCTCGCCAACCACCGCGCCGACAACAACGGCTAGCATGACGCCGGTGAAGAGCAGCGTCTTACCCAGCCCCGCAGCGGCCAGCTCCCGGTCCCTCTGCAGCAGCCCGTTCGCGAGGCTCAGCCACGAGCTGACCGCGAGCAGCGTGCTGCCCACCGCCAGGGACAGGAACATTGCATGGTATATCAGCAGGGTGGCGTGCTCGGCGAGCATCTCCCGGGACAGCTCCTCGCCTCCCTCGAGCATCTTCACGAACGGGTGGAGGGGGCTGCTGAGGGGCGGGTGCCCGTGCCAGATGCCCTCGGCGAGCCAGCCCGCAACCGCGGGATGAGGGCCGAAGAACTCGCCCGCCAGGAAGCCGGTGACCATAGCTGCCGCGCCGAACAGCATCACCAGCTTGCCCAGCGGCTCGTTGCCCATCCTCTTGTAGAACAGGTAGTAGCCCACCAGCACCAATACCAGCCCGTGGCCCAGGTCGGGGAACACCAGGCCGTAGATGAGCGGCAGGGTCACCGCGAGAAGCGCCAGGGGCACCAGCTCATAGGGCCTTGGCTGTCCCGCCATGCCTAGTATCTCCGCGAGCGGCGCCAGCCTCCGCGGCGTCTCATAGTAGCTGGGCGGCAGCCTCTCCTCCTCGTGGCCATGCCCGTGGCCGGGCCGGTACTCCTCGACAACAACGACGGCGCTCGGCGCCGCGCCGGCCACAGCCTTCTCCAGCTCACCCAGCCTCTCCGGCGCCACGTAGCCGCGCACCACAGCCACGAACCTCTTCAGCTCGGTAGCCTCAAGCAGCTGGAGGAGACGCTTGGCGGCCTCGACGAGCCGCAGGGCCTCCAGCAGCCTGGGCAGGTGGCTCCGCAGCAGCTGCGGCATATTCTCCAGCTCCTCCCTTATCCTCCTGAACGCCTCCGCAGGACTCCTAGGCAGGTCCTCCGGCAGCTCCAGCGGCACCGCCCTGCTCCGCAGCGCCGCCTTGCCCACCTCAGCCTCCAGCCACGCCGGGTAGGCTACAACCACAGTCTCGTGGCCCTCCTCTATCCCCGTGGCGTGCACCGCCACCAGAGAGCCTATCGAGGCCAGCGCCTCCACGAACTCCCCCACGCGATCGCGGGGGACGCGGTAGACCTTCGCGCGGAGCCGGCGGCCGCGCTTCAGCTTCTCAACGTCGACGTCTATGAAGCTGTAGGCCTCCAGCACGCCGAGCAGCTGCCTCAGCTCGGACTCGGGGCTCTGGAGCTGCGCCAGCCTCTCTATCAGCCTCTCCACGTCCTTCAGCGCCTCCGAAAGCATTGTGACGAGCTTGGCGAGGCTCTCCTCGACCTCCCTCCCAACCTTCACCACCTGCTCGCCGGCCCCGGCAGGGGCCTCGCCGGCGGCGCGGCTGGCGAACTCTATCATCTCCCTCAGCCGCTGCTCCAGCGCTTCAACCTCGCCCTTCACATGCCTCAGCTTCGGGTCCCTCGACGCGGCCTCGCCCGGGTGGAGGCAGCCGCACTCCGCGAGCGCCTTGAGGAGGGCGGCCAGCCTAGCCCGCGGGGCAGCGATGTCAGCCTCAGCTGCAGCCTTAGCTACGGGGAGCGCCGGCACGGCATATCAGGCCTCCGCTCCTCCACCTTCACCGGTCCCTAGGAGCGGCGCGGCACCAGCAAGCTCAAACATTTAAATTTAAATATCAAGGCGCCGCGGCCGCCGCCGGGGGCCCCCGGCTTGGCTGTGAAGAAGGTCGCAGTCGTCGCGGACCCCTACACGGTCTACGCCCTCCGCCTCCTCGGCGCGGAGGGGTACCCCGCCTCCGACCCCCGCGAGGCGGCCGAGAGGCTCCGCGAGATAGCGGCGAGGGAGGACGTGGGCCTCGTTCTGCTCAGCGCCGAGTACTACGAGGACGCCGAGGAGGCGGTGAGGAGGCTCCGCGAGGAGAGGCCCGACATGATAGTCGCCCGGCTCCCCACCGTCAGGGAGCCGGGTGAGCCTATGAACGTGCAGAAGGAGCTCCTCAAAGCCCTGGGCATGGGGTGAAGAAGCCTTGGCTGGCAGTGTGGTCCGCGTCGTAGGCAGCCCCGAGAGGCTCGCGGACGAGGTCGTGGAGAGGGTTCGCGGCGAGATAGAGGAGAAGGTTAAGGCAGCCCTCCAGGCAGCGAGGGAGATACTTGAGAAGGCCTACGAGGAGAGCCTCAGCAGGCTGGAGCAGGAGCTGAGGCATGCGGCGCGGGAGGCGAGGGAGCGCGTCGAGTCCTACACCGCGAGGCGCGAGGTGGAGCTGAGGAAGAAGCTGAGCACCATCCGCGCCGCCGCGGTGGAGGAGGCGCTCCAGGAGGCGCTGCAGAGGCTCCGCGAGACTGTGGGCCGGGAGGAGTACGAGGCCTTCCTCGCCAGGCTCATAGAGGACGCGGCCTCCAAGATAGGCTCGGGCACCGTAACCCTCCACCCCGCAGCCCCCGACGCGGAGGCGGTGAAGAGAGCAGCCTCCAGGGCCAAGCTGCCCGGCGGCGTGAAGATAGAGGTATCGAGCGACACCGTGGAGGGGCTCGGAGGCTTCATAGCCCGCGGCGGCGGCGTCTCGCTGGATTATAGGCTGGAGGTCATCCTCTCGGACGCTATAGAGAAGGCTAGGGCGCGGATAATTGAGACCCTTTTTAAATGAGGATTGGGGGGCTCGGCAGCCCACAGGGTGGCGTGTCCCCGCGTGAAGCGTGGCAGGGTAGGGAGGGAGCCTAGTCTTGGCGGTCAAGGGCAGGATTATACGCGTCGCAGGCCCTCTCGTAGTGGCTGAGGGCATGAGCGGCGCGAAGATGTACGAGATGGTTGAGGTTGGCGAGGAGAGGCTGGTTGGCGAGATAAACAGGATAGTGGGCGACAAGGCTTACATACAGGTGTACGAGACAACCACCGGCCTCAAGCCCGGCGAGCCCGTCTACGGCACCGGGTCGCCGCTCAGCGTGGAGCTAGGCCCAGGCATCATAGGCAAGATATACGATGGCATCCAGAGGCCGCTCGACGTGATAAAGGAGGTCACCAAGAGCATATTCATAAGGCGCGGCGTCAAGGTGCCCGCGCTGGACCGCACGAAGAAGTGGCACTTCAAGCCCAGCGGCGTCAAGCCTGGCGACAAGGTGTCCGGCGGCGATGTGCTCGGCGAGGTCCCGGAGACCCCCCTGGTGACCCACCGCGTCATGGTGCCCCCGGACGTTAGGGGAGTGATCAAGTGGGTCGCCCCCGAGGGCGACTACACCGTCGAGGACGTGATAGCGGAGCTGGAGACGCCGGACGGCGGCAAGGTCGAGCTGAAGATGTACCACCGGTGGCCGGTCCGGAGGCCTAGGCCGATAGTGGAGAAGTACGAGCCCGTCGAGCCCCTGATAACAGGGTTCCGCGTCATAGACACGATGTTCCCCATGGCTAAGGGTGGCACCGGCGCGATACCCGGCCCCTTCGGCAGCGGGAAGACGGTGACCCTCCAGAGCCTCGCCAAGTGGAGCTCGGCCAGGATAGTAGTCTACATAGGCTGCGGCGAGCGTGGCAACGAGATGACCGAGGTGCTGGAGAGCTTCCCCAAGCTTAAGGACCCGTGGACCGGGAGGCCTATGATGGAGCGTACCATACTGATAGCAAACACCAGCAACATGCCCGTCGCGGCTAGGGAGGCGAGCATCTACACGGGAATAACCATAGCTGAGTACTATAGGGACATGGGCTACGACGCGCTCCTCGTGGCGGACTCGACGAGCAGGTGGGCTGAGGCGCTGCGCGAGATAGCCGGCCGCCTCGAGGAGATGCCCGCCGAGGAGGGCTACCCGAGCTACCTCGCCTCGAGGCTTGCCGAGTTCTACAGCCGCGCCGGCCGCGTCAAGGTGCCCGGGCAGCCGGAGAGGGTTGGCAGCGTCACCGTCGTGGGTGCCGTGTCGCCGCCGGGCGGCGACTTCACAGAGCCGGTGACGGCTAACACGAAGAGGTTCATTAGGGTGTTCTGGGCTCTAGATGCTAAGCTCGCGTACAGCAGGCACTACCCCGCGATAAACTGGCTGCTTAGCTACAGCGCCTACGTGGAGACCGTTGCTAAGTGGTGGCACGAGAACATAAGCCCCAAGTGGAAGGAGTACCGCGACCAGGCGTACGAGCTGCTGCTACGCGAGGACGAGCTGAAGGATATAGTGAGGCTGGTCGGCACCGAGGGCCTCAGCGAGAGGGACAAGCTGATACTGGAGGTCGCGAGGATAATAAGGGAGGGCTTCCTCCAGCAGAACGCGTTCGACCCCGTGGACGCGTTCGCGACGCCGCAGAAGCAGTGGAAGCAGCTGGAGACGATAATAGACTTCTACCGCGCCGCCCTCAACGCGCTCCAGCACGGCGTGACTGTTAAGGAGATTAGGGAGAGGCTGGCCGACAAGATAAGGGCGTTCATCATGGCCAGGTACAATGTGCCGAACGACAAGCTGGAGCTGCTCGACAAGATACGCGAGGAGCTGCTCAAGGGTATAGAGGAGCTTATACGCGAGAAGACCGGCAGGTAGCCCCCCTCTTTACCCCCTCCCCTCCCGATGCTAGGCATGTGCATGGGAGGTGTGTGGCTTGGCGGCGGAGGCGCGTGTCGTAAGGGAGTATGAGAGTATCCGCGAGATACGCGGTCCCCTCGTGATAGTTGAGGGTATAAGCGACGCGGCCTATGATGAGATTGTCGAGGTGGAGCTGCCGACGGGGGAGAAGAGGAAGGGTCGCGTCCTCGAGACGGCGCGCGGCTATGCTGTGGTGCAGGTGTTCGAGGGGACCACGGGCATAGCTGCTGTGGGGACTAAGGTTAGGTTCCTCGCGAGGACCCTTGAGGTCAAGGTATCCGACGAGATGCTTGGTAGGGTGTTCAACGGGCTCGGCGAGCCCATCGACGGCGGGCCGCCGATAACCAGCGGCGTGTGGCGCGACATAAACGGCGACCCGCTCAACCCTGCTGCGAGGGCGTACCCGGAGGACTTCATCCAGACGGGTATCTCCGCGATAGACGGTATGAACACTATGGTGCGCGGCCAGAAGCTGCCCATATTTAGCGGCGCCGGCCTCCCCCACAACAAGCTCGCCGTCCAGATAGCCAGGCAGGCCACCGTTAGGACCGGCGAGGAGTTCGCCGTAGTCTTCGCGGCTATAGGCGTGATGCATGACGACGCGCTGTTCTTCAAGAAGTTCTTCGAGGAGACCGGTGCAATCAAGAGGGCGGCGCTCTTCATCAACCTGGCCGACGAGCCTGCGTCGGTGCGCCTGATAACCCCGCGTATAGCGCTGACGCTCGCCGAGCACCTGGCCTTCGACCTGGGCATGCACGTCCTCGTGATACTGACCGATATGACCAACTACGCGGAGGCGCTCCGCGAGATAAGCGCGGCCCGCGAGGAGGTGCCCGGCAGGCAGGGCTACCCTGGCTACATGTACAGCGACCTGGCGAGCATCTACGAGAGGGCCGGCAGGGCCCACGGTAAGAAGGGCTCGATAACCCAGATGCCCATCCTCACGATGCCCAACGACGATATAACCCACCCGATACCCGACCTGACCGGCTACATAACCGAGGGCCAGATAGTGCTCAGCAGGGAGCTGCACAACAGGGGCATCTACCCGCCGATAAACGTGCTCATGAGCCTCTCGCGGCTGATGAAGGAGGGTATAGGCCCCGGCAAGACCAGGGAGGACCACGCGAACGTCTCCGACCAGCTCTACGCCGCCTACAGCAGGGCGGTGGAGCTGAGGAGCCTTGCGGCGATAGTCGGAGAGGAGAGCCTCAGCGAGGTCGACCGTAAGTACCTCCGGTTCGGCGAGGCGTTCGAGCAGAGGTTCCTCAAGCAGGGCTTCTACGAGAACCGCAGCATAGAGGAGACGCTGGACCTGGCCTGGGAGATACTGGCGATACTCCCGGAGAGCGAGCTGTACAGGATAAAGGACGAGTACATCAAGAAGTACCACCCGAAGTACAGGAGGCGCCGCCAGCAGCAGGAGGCCAAGGCGGCGGCCACGGCCTCCTAGCCCTCCCCCTGTTTCCCTCCGGGCTCCCGCCTGCCGCGTGCGGGTGCGGCAGCCTTTCCGCGTAGGATAGCGTAGGATAGGGTGGTGACAGGGGTTGGTCCAGACCTTCGGCGGCGGCTCCAGGGTGCTCCCGACAAAGATTAACCTGATCCGGCTGCGGCGTGAGCTGAAGAACCTGCAGAGGATTAGGAAGGTTATTGAGGAGAAGCGTGACGTCCTCATCCTCTACATTAGGCAGATGGGGCAGGAGTACGAGCAGGCCTACCGTAAGGCGGCTGCGGCGCTGGCGGAGGCTTACCGGGACTACTTCCTCGCCCTCATGGCCAGCGGTGGGCTGGAGCAGGTGCGGCCGGTGCTGGAGAGCGTGCGTCCCAGCCTGGAGGTTGATGTGGGTACTAGGGTGCTGTTCGCGGTTAAGACTCCCTCCCTCAGCCTCGTGGAGGATAGTATCCCCGGTCTGCCGGTGGCGGCTGCGAGGGTTACCCCGGAGCTGTTGAAGGCCCGGGAGCGGCTGGTGGAGGCGTTCCGGGAGCTGCTCCGTGTCGTGGAGGCTGAGGCGGCGCTGCGGAGCCTGCTGGAGGAGCTGCGTGAGACCCAGAGGCTCCTGAACGCGTTGGACTACAACATTATACCGAGCTACCAGCAGAGCATCAAGTATATCAAGCTGGTGCTCGACGACCGGATGAGGGAGGAGATTATCAGGCTGAAGACTCTGAAGAAGAGGCTTGCCCGCAAACGGGGCGGGGAGGGGCTCGGCTAGAGCTTCTCGACTGTCAGCCCATGCTTCTCCGCGAAGCCTCTGGCGAGCCTCTTCGCCGCGGAGGGCACCTTGGCCAGGAGTATCTTCTCCACCCTGTCCCGGCTCTTCTCAACCGCTTGGAGGAGCACCTCCTCGGTGAGCTTGTCGAGGACGTGCTTGGAGAATATGTGGCTGTAGCAGACGCCCCCCTCTAGGAGGGCCTTGGTGTGCTTGGCCGGGTAGTGGGTGTCCCCCAGGCCTATGGCTACGGTGGCGCAGGGCTCCCTCTCCCAGCCCTCCCGCAGCGTCTCCGCCACCGCCTCTGCCATGGCCTGGTGGGGCTTCTCGAGGCTCCACTCTTTCTCGCTGCTCCCTATCTCTATGAAGACTATGGGCCTGGCGAGGCTTGTGGGCCCGTGGTGTGTGGCCTCGAGGGTCAGCTGGAAGCTTTCGAGGAGCCCGTGCCTCTCCGCGGTCTCCCGGTAGCGGCGGAGCAGGGCGGCTATGAGGCGGGGCCATGTGTGGGCCAGCTCCCGCGGCCTCCCGCCGTAGGGGGCCTCGGGGCCCGGGTTGCCTGGGTAGTGGGCGGTGAGGCTGGGCTTGCCGCCGCTGTGCCTGCTGAGCACTATGTAGGCCTCCACCTCCCCTGGGGCGGCTTCGTCTAGGAAGTCGAAGTATATCGTGTCCTCCCTGAAGCCTGCCAGTATCGCGTCTAGCTCGCTGCTCTCCCAGCACTCCTCGGCCCTTGGGAGCCTGCAGCTTCTCCAGGATGCTAGGCCTAGCAGCTTCCGGGCGGCGCCCACGCCTGCGGGGTCGGCCAGGCTGTAGGCCAGCAACACCCTAGCCACGGCTCTCCCAGCCCCGGCTCTTTGGCTGGGATGGCGCGGCTATGCTGGTAATCTTTTTATTTTGACGGGTTCACCCGCACACTCAACCGGTGCAAAACCATGAGGATTTGGAGGAGCGCCCTTGCGGCCATAACCGCCCTCGCGCTGATAGCCCTGCTGCCCGCCGCCGCTCTCGCCCAGGTGACGCCGGAGGCGCTGGCCGAGGCGCAGAAGGCCAGCAGCAAGGCCTACGCCGCCGCGATGACAATGGCTATTAGCGCCCTCGGCGCCGGCTACGCCCTCGCCAAGGCCGGCGCGGCCGCCAGCGCCGCTGCCGCCGAGAGGCCCGAGGTCGCCTCGAGGCTGCTGATCTACCTGGCGCTCGCCGAGGGTCTCGGCATCTACGGCCTGCTGGTCGCGATACTGATAATCTTCGCCATCTAAGCCCCTCCAACGCCTCTCCTCGGGCGGCCCACCGACCCGGGTTTTTACCTAGCAAAGCCTCCGCAGCCGGTTCCGGCGCCTACGCATTCTACACGCGGCCCGGCACCTAGGCTGGAGCCTCCGCGGCATCCGCCGGCGCTGGGCGTCAACCCCTTCACCAGGAGCCCGCGCCGGGGAGGGCGGCGCGGGGTGCCGGAGTGTGCAGGGCCAGGCTCCGCCTAGGGAGAGGTGGAGCAGGGAGTTCCCGCGGTGGTTCGACTGGGTGCTCGAGGAGGCGGGCATCTACGACTACGGCCGCTACCCTGTTAAGGGTATGGGCGTCTGGATGCCCTACGGGTTCCAGATAAGGCGGCGCGTGGTGGAGCTGATTAGGAGCGTGCTGGACTCGACGGGCCATGAGGAGGTCCTCTTCCCGCTGCTGATACCCGAGCATCTGCTGCGGAGGGAGAGCGAGCACATACGCGGCTTCGAGGGGGAGGTCTACTGGGTGACACACGGCGGCAGGGAGCCTCTCGACGTGAAGCTAGCCCTGCGCCCGACGAGTGAGACGAGCATATCCTACATGGAGAGCTTCTGGATTAAGAGCTACCGCGACCTGCCCCGGAAGTTCTACCAGATAGTGAGCATATTCCGCTACGAGACCAAGGCTACCAGGCCACTGATAAGGCTCCGGGAGGTCACCACGTTCAAGGAGGCGCACACGGTTCACGAGAGCTTCGAGGACGCCGACCGCCAGGTCGGGGAGGCGATAGAACTCTACAAGAGGATATTCGACGAGCTCGGCATACCCTACGTCATAAGCAGGAGGCCCGAGTGGGACAAGTTCGCCGGCGCGGTGTACACGGTAGCCTTCGACCTCGTCATGCCGGACGGGCGGACTCTCCAGATAGGCACTGCGCACCACCTAGGCCAGAACTTCACCATACCCTTCGAGGTCCGCATACAGCTGAGGGATGAGAGCCTCGACTACGCCTGGCAGACCAGCTACGGGCTCAGCGACCGCGTCATAGCTAGCCTCATCGCTGTCCACGGCGACGACAGGGGCCCAGTCATACCCCCCAACGTGGCTCCCATACAGGTTGTCATAGTCCCCATACCCGCCAAGACGGAGGAGGAGAGGAGGCTAGTCGAGGAGGCGCTGGAGCGGGTGAAGAGCGAGCTGGAGCGCGCGGGGCTAAGATACCATGTGGACAGCAGGGAGGACGTGCGGCCAGGCAGGAAGTTCTACGAGTGGGAGGCCAAGGGCGTCCCCCTCAGGCTCGAGCTGGGCCCAAGGGATGCGAGGCAGGGCACAGTCGTTGCTGCACGGCGGGACACGGGGGAGAAGAAGACGCTGCCCATAGAGGGGCTCGGCGAGGAGGCCAGGAGGCTGCTCGAGGAGATACGCGCGAACCTCCGCCGCCGCGCCTGGCAGTGGCTCCGCAGTATGGTCCACAGGGCGGAGAGCGTGGAGGAGGCCAAGAGGCTCCTCGAGGAGAAGCGGGGCATAGTGGAGCTGCCCTGGTGCGGCCGCGAGGAGTGCGGCCTCCGGCTAGAGGAGCAGGTGGACGCCGGCGTCCTAGGCTCCCCCCTCGAGCCCCCCGAGTGGGTCAGGGGGAAGCGATGCCCCGTCTGCGGCCGCCCCGCGGTGACGAGTATACGGGTCGCGAAGAAGTACTAGCGTCCAGGTAGAGGCGGAGAGCCCTCTCCAGCACCCTCCCCAGGTCGCCGTGCCCCTCCCTCCTAGCAATCTCCTCCAGGAGCCTCGCCTCCCTCTCCCCCAGCGCCACCGCCACCAGAACCCTGCCCATGGCCTCCCCGGCCCCCAGGGAGGGGGTTGGGCGGTGCTACCCTAAGAAGGTGCTAGACCCTAAACCTGACAGGCGCCCAGGAGCCCGAGGCTCGTGGCTGGATAACACCGCTAGAGCCCGCCCCGCGGCCGGAGGATGACCTCGACGGTGTAATCGTCGACTATCCTCGCCTCCACGTCCACCCTCCCGTCCCCCGCCTCGCTGCGGCGGTGGGCGGCGTAGAGGGCGGCGGCTATCATGGCCTCGGGGCTGAGCGTGTAGGTGAGCCCCCGGCTCTGGAGCACCCGGTGCAGGGGCCTGAACACGCTCCCCCGCAGCAGCACCCTGTAGCCGCCGTCCTGCTGCTGGACCTCCACCTCCCTGGCCAGCCCCGAGTCGAGGACGAGCCTAGCGAGCGCCTCGCTGAAGGGGGCTCCGTCGAGGCTGTCGCCGTACATGAGGCGCACCATCTCGCCAACCTCTCTTATCAGGAGCTGTGTGAGCCCCCGGAAGTCCCTGCCGAGGACGCGGCTGACAGCCGTCTGGAAGCCTAGGATCACGGCGTTGCAGAGGGCTGCGAGCCTGGCCCCGTCGGCGTGGGCTGCGGCTGTGGAGAGCAGGTCCCGGGCCTCCTCGCTCGTGGGGCCCGGGGCCTGGTGCAAGATGCTACACCACCCCACTATCGTGGGACGCGAGTCTGATATGCTTCTCGGCCAGCGTTTATATTGAAGCGCCGCGCCACAGTCTCCTGCTCATCTTCTACAATGCCGCTGCCTTCTGCGTTCTCCGCTGCGGCTGGATGCTCCGGCACGTGTGAAGCTACAGGCTAAACTGTAGCCTGCAGATTTGTTAGGTGTTGGTTCAGGCTTAGGTGTTAAGCGAGACTAGAAAGAGTCTTATATCGCTCCAGGGCGGGCTGCCCCGCCCTAAGATGCGAGGCCTTCCCCGCGGGCAGCCCCTCCCCGGGCTGGAGGGCTGCGCGGCCCCCTCTGGAGGCGATGGAGGAAGGCTTCACCGTGCGTCAATGCGGGGTAGAGGGGTGATGGATGACGCTAGGCGGGCGGCAGCGGTTGAGCAGGCCCTCCCCTACATCGAGAAGGTCGTCGAGCTTCTAGGCTACCCGCCTGCGGCGGCCAAGATATACGCGTACATGCTCGTCCGCGGCGGCCCGGTCACCGTGGCGGAGCTCGCGAGGGCCACTGGGCTCGGACGCTCCACGGTTGCCGCAAACATTAAGCTCCTGGAGCACGACGGCCTAGTCTACAGCGTCAAGAGGGGCAGGCAGCGCCTCTACTACCTGGGGAGCAGGCTCCCCCAGGTGCTCATCCGCTCCGCCCGCCTCCTCCGCGACTACATGCTCCAGCTCCTCGAGGCCGTCGAGCGGCTGAGGGGGCAGAGCCCCGAGATAGAGGCCTTCTACCGCGAGGCGAAGATACTCGTGGAGGCGGTGGAGAAGGCTATAGAGGTGTACGAGGAGGTGCTGACGAGGAGGCTAGGCTCCCCCGGGGGCTGGTGACAGGCCCGAATAAGCTTCCCCGCCCCTCCCGGGGGCTCCTCAAGGGTGCCCCGGCGGGTTGTCCACGGCGCCGGTCTTCGACGAGCTGTGGAGCCGCTACGACTCCTGGTACGAGCGGAACCGCATACTGGCGGAGAACGAGCTTGAGGCTGTGAAGGCCCTCGGCCTACAGGGCAGGGGCGTCGAGGTGGGAGTTGGGACCGGCTGGTTCGCCTCGAGGCTAGGCGTCGAGTTCGGCGTGGACCCCAGCCTCGGCATGCTACGCCTTGCCAGGCTCCGGGGCGTCGAGGCGGTCCAAGGGGTGGGGGAGAGGCTGCCCCTCCGCAGCGGCTCCATGGACTACGTCCTCCTCATAGTCACCCTCTGCTTCGTCGACGACCCCCTCGCAGCCCTACGGGAGGCAGCCAGGGTGGCCAGGCCCGGGGGAGCAGTGGCGGCCTGCATAGTGCCTAGGGACAGCAGCTGGGGCCGCTTCTACCAGGCCAGGAGGAGCAGCAGCCCCTTCTACCGGGTAGCCCGGTTCTACACCGTCGACGAGGTCGAGCAGATGATGAGGC
>JAADFC010000120.1 GCA_013153105.1 Thermoproteota archaeon | reverse complement strand
CCCCCGCCGTGGGCTCGGCTCCGAGGCTGCGGCGGAGCAGCTCCCTGGGCGGGTACACCTTGCCCCAACGGTGTATCCGCTCGCGCAGCCACCCCCGCAGCTCCCGGAGTCGGAGGCCGCGGAGCAGCTCCGAGTCGGGGCCGCCGAGGCTCCTCCATATCATCGCCGCCACCACGTTGCCCAGCGTGTAGGTTGGGAAGTAGCCTATACTCCCGTGGCTCCAGTGTATGTCCTGGAGCACCCCCTCGCTGGGCCTCCTGGGGCGGATGCCGAGCAGCTTCTCCATCATGTCGTCCCACGCCTGGGGCAGCTCGTCGACCCTCAGGCTGCCCTCTATCAGCCTCTTCTCCAGCTCGAAGCGGAGGTAGATGTGGAGGTTGTAGGTTACCTCGTCGGCGTCCACCCTTATCAGGCTGGGCTTAACGGTGTTGGCGTAGCGGTAGATGTCGAGTAGGCTGAAGCCGCGCGTGTAGAGCATGTGCTCGTCGAGGAGCCTCTTGAGGGTCGGCGTGAACCAGGGGCTCCTCCCCACGATGTTCTCCCACAGCCTCGACTGGCTCTCATGGACGCCGAGGCTCACACCCCCCGCCAGGGGGGTCCTCGAGAGCCGCGGGTCCTGCTGGAGCTCGTAGAGGGCGTGGCCGTACTCGTGCATGAGGCTGTAGACGACCCTCCTGATGTCGTGGCCCTCGTAGCGCACTGTTATACGTACATCGTCTACGCCCATCTCGGTTGTGAACGGGTGAGCCGACTCGTCGACGCGGCCGCGCTCCCAGGGCCACTCGAGCATCTGGAGGAGCGCCTTCACGAGCCCGCGGGCGCGCTCCTTCTCGTACCACACCTTCTCGAGCGGGTGCTCCGCCGGGTAGAAGCCCTGGGAGAGGACCTGGTCGAGTATCCTCCTGGTGGCGGGGACGAGCTCTTCGAATATCCTCTCAACATCACGGGTTCGGAGGCCCTCCTCGTAGAGGTCGAGGAGCGCGTCGTAGGGGTGCTCCTCGTAGCCGAGCCTCTCCGCCTTCTCCCTCTCTATCTCCACTATCTCCTCCAGGTAGGGCTTGAACATGTTGAAGTCGTCGCTCTTCTTAGCCTTCTCCCAGACGACGGTAGCCTCGCTGGTCACCTTAGCCTCGCGCCTTACAAGCTCCTCGGGGAGCGCGTGAGCTATCCTCACCAGCCGCCCCACCACCCTTACGACGCCCTTCTCGTAGTCGTTGAGCTTGTCCAGCCGCCCCTGCGCCTCCTCCACCAGCCTCTTCAGCTGGGGGCTCCGTATAAGCGAGTGGCTGAGCCCCGCCAGCTCCTCGAAGGCCGCCGAGCGGTCTGAGACCCCGCGGCGGGGCATGTAGGTCTCGAGGTCCCAGCCCATGAGGCTCATGGCGTGGTCCAGGGCCCAGATAGCCTTGTAGCGGCGGATGATCTCGCGCACAGCCTCGTCGCGGAAGAGGGGTTCGGCCACGCGCCCGTCACCCGTAACTCTTCGGGCGCCCGCGGGGCCTGGGCGGCTCTATTGAAGGCTGTGCGAGGCTGGCCTGTAGCGATAGGGCGTGGCTGAGCCGCATCTCGCTATAATAGAGCCCTGACCGGGGGCTGGAGGGCGGCTTATAGGGTGGACGTGCGGAGGCATGGTGTCTCATGGGTAGACTCCTCTACGCGGCCCTGGCGGCCATTGTTGTGGCTGCCGTTGCTGTTGCAGCGTTTTTCCTCGCTGGCAGGGGCGGCGGCGAGGCCGCGGGCGGCGCTGCCGCCGCTACTGGGGGCGGCGGGCTGGAGGCCTGCGGCGATGGGCCGGCGGTGCTGATAGTCTATGCTCCTGGGCAGGAGCAGCTGGCGCAGACTATAGGCAAGCTTTTGGAGAGGCAGTTCGAGCAGGCTCTGCCCAACGCCTCCTTCTGCTACGTGGAGGCCCGGAGGCTGGGGCTTGAGGGGCTGCGTGTGCTGCCCGAGATACTTGTGCGGGGCAATGTGAGCGACCCGGGCCTGCGGAGGGTGCTGCTGAACGAGACGCTGCTTGAGGGGTTCCGCCCGGTGGCCTACGATGTAGCCGCCATGTTCGCGGCTCAGGTTGGGATGCAGTTCGGCCTCGGCGGCCCCAGGTATAGCGTCGAGGCTAGGCTTGTCGTCGTGCAGGGCCACACGCCCGTTACCAGGGCCAACGTCTCTAGGATAGAGGGGGACGAGAGGATGCTATCGATATTCTCGGCGGTCTTCGCCGCGAATATAACCGGTGTGGAGGAGGCTGAGCCCGGCGAGCTCGGGCCTGGGGTGCTCGGCGCGCTCGAGAGGCTGCCGAACATAGCTGCGAGGAGCAGCGTCGACCTGGCCGAGGGCACGGTAAACATATTCGCGGCCGGCGACGGCCTCTACGCTATACGCGGCGGCGCCTCGGGCTTCCTGGTTAACACCGGCGCGGCGGAGGCCTGGGAGAAGCAGGGTGCGCCGCCGGAGCTGCCGGGGCTCGAGGGCTACCCCTCGATAGGCAGCGGCCCCGTCCACATAGTTGTCGCCGAGGACCTCGGCTGCCCCTACTGCGCCCGGTTCTACAACGAGACCATGCCGTTCCTGGAGAGGCTCGCCGAGGAGGGCAGGGTAACTATACACCTTGTTGACCTGGTTATACACAGGGACCTGCTCGGCGTACACGCGCTGCTCCACTGCCTCTACAACGAGACCAGGAACTCCACGCTCTACCTCGAGCTGGTTAAGGAGGCCTACCAGGCGCTGCTAAGGGCCCAGAGCGAGGGGAACATTACACTCTTCCAGAAGGCGCTCCAGGCCATAGAGGCGCGGGCAAACGAGACCCTGGGAGACACGGACTGCGTCAGGGAGGCCCAGCAGGCGGTGCTCAACATGACGCATACACTGCTAAACATGGGGCTCAGCGGCACCCCGAGCTTCATAGCGTGGAGGGACGGGGGCTCCTACACAGTCTACGCGGTAGGCTACCGGGATAGGGGTTTCTTCGAGAAGCTGATAGCGGGCCTTGAGGGGTGACCCGGCGCGGGGCCCGCCCACACACCCGC
>JAADFC010000108.1 GCA_013153105.1 Thermoproteota archaeon | reverse complement strand
TGGTGCGGGGGGTGGGATTTGAACCCACGCAGGCCTACGCCAGCGGGTCCTGAGCCCGCCCCCTTTGACCTGGCTCGGGCACCCCCGCACCTGCTGTGGGGCCTGCGGGGCTCTCGCCCGCGCCTGGACCGTGGCGGGCTATGAGAAGGTGGAGGGTTTATCAAGCTTACCGGCCGCTGCCGCCTAGCTGCCTGCGGGCCTCTTCGAGAGCCTTCTCCAGCAGCTCGCTCGTGACCACGCCGGCCTCGTGGTGTGCCCTGAGCTTCTCCTCGTCTATCACCTCGCGCTTCCCGTTGGGCGTCTTCACCACGTCCACCTCCAAGTCCAGGTATACCAGGGCGTCGCCGGCGACCTCGGGCGGCGTGTTTATGTTTACATATACACCCTTGAGCTTGCCGTCGGGCGAGTAGTAGCGGTGGACTATTGTCCAGGAGCCGGTGTCCACCTCGGTTACTATGGTGTCGCCGGGCTCTTTCTCCACGCCGAGCCCGTCGTAGACCCCCCTGCTGCGGACCCTCCTCTCGAGGGTTATGAGGAGCCTGTCCCCGCGCCGCTCGACGCTGCGGACCTCGGCGGGGCCTATGGTTACTATGGTGGAGTCGGGTTTGACGTGTACTAGCTTCACCCTGCGGGCCTGCTGGAGCCTCTCCGCCTGCAGGTCGAGGAGGCCGTGGAGCAGCTTCTCCTGGTCCACGCCGAGGGGGATGAGCTTCTCCGCGTAGTCTATGGCTATGCTCGCCTGGGGGTCTAGGCTCTTCACGCTGTGGTGCAGCGGCGCCGTCGGTATCACCTCGCCGCGCAGCTTGTCCAGGGTCTCCTTGTCCGGGCGGCTGAGCCTCACCAGCACCACCGTCTCGCCCTCAGAGTAGACTCCCTCGCCTCCCTTCTCGGCCTCCTCCCTCACAGTCTTCAGCCTGGAGGCTAGCTCGTCGAGGTGCCTCTCCAGTGTTGCGCGGTCGGCGTAGCGGCTGCTGCTCCTCCAGTGCACCCCGAGGCCCTGCGCGGCGAGCCTCGAGGCTATAGCCATGAGCTCCGCGCGCTTCTCGGGGCTGCGCACATGCTCACTAACCGTCACCCTCGGCCTGTCTGTCTCATAGACTATCGCGTAGTCCCCTATGACCCTGGCTCCGGGGGCGAGCCGGGGCTTCTCGCCCGGCTTAACCCCGGGCCGGACGACGCCGGCTACCAGCTGGCTGCCCTCCTCGGGGCACTGCTCCGCGGCCAGCTCCGCCTCCACGCCGGCGACGCGGGCCCTGCAGCCTCCGAGGGAGACGGCTTTGACCGTGGAGTGTAGGGGGAGGCTGCTCCTCCAGTAGAACGAGTATGGGAGGGTGGCCCGCATCCTCTCGAGTATCCTCTCGACAGCCCACGTGTACCCTACCAGGAGCAGCTCGGAGGGCTCATCGTCGCTGTTCTTTATCGTAGCGTCGGCCGGCACCTCGAGTATGGGTATGCCAAACCTCTCCGCTATAACCTGGGAGGCCTGGACTACCTGGAACCCCTCGCGGAGAGCCCAGCGGGTAAGCGCGGTAGCGTATATGCCGCGTATCCTCACCCTCACCAGGCTCCTCCCGGGCTGCTGCGCCACACCAACCCCACCTGGGACCCCGGGGGCCGGCGGCGGGCGGGGCTAGAAGACGCTGTAGAGCCTACCCCCGTCCACAGGTATAGAGGCCCCGTGGACGTAGCTGGCGAGGGGGCTGAGGAGGAACGCCACCACCCAGCCCAGCTCCCTGGGCTCGCCGACGCGGCGGAGGGGCACGCTCTCCCCAATCTCCCGCAGCACCTCCTCAACCGGCACCCCCCGCTCCCTGGCCCGCTTCTCGGCCAGGCCCCGGACCCTGTCGGTGAGGAAGTAGCCCGGCAGCACCGCGTTAACCCGGATCCCCTGGGGGCCCAGCTCCCTGGCCAGGCTCCGCACCAGCCCGTGGATACTAATCCTCAGCGTGTTTGAGAGCACTATGTCAGGTATAGGCTCCCGGACCGCGACACTCGTCACGAAGACTATCCCGCCCCGCGGCCCCCCACGCAGATGGCGGAGCGCCCTCCGGACCGCCCACACCGGGGCAAGCGCCAGCGCCTCAGCCCAGACGCGCCACTCCCCCTCGCCCACCTCCCCGACCCGCCCCGCAGGCGGGGGAGGCGGCACATACACCAGCCCATCCAGGCCCCCCAGGAGCCTGGCAGCCTCATCCACAAGCCGCGCCGCCTCCCCGGCAGACCGCAGGTCCGCAGCGACACCATAGACCTCGGAGCCCGGGTAGCGGCTCCCCAGCTGCGACACCGCCCTCTCCACGCTCTCAACCGAGGAGCCGTTGACGACAACGCTGGCGCCCTCCTCGAGCAACACCTCCGCCACGCCACGGCCAAGGCCGCGGGTAGAAGCGGTCACCAGCACCCGGAGACCCTCAAGCCCCAGACGCCCCAAGGCCGCGGCACACCCTACACAGCCCCGAGGAACAGCCGGAGGGGGCTAGAAGGGGGACGCCGCGGATGGTGGGGCCGCCGGGATTCGAACCCGGGACCACGGGGTCTCCCGCCAGCCCGGCGGGGAGCCCTACCAGGGGAACCCACGCGCGCCGCGCGGGCTGGTCCCAAACCCCGCATCCTGCCAAGCTAGACGACGGCCCCACCCGGCTGTTGGGTAGGAGTGGTGCCGCCGCCGGGATTCGAACCCGGGACTACCGGATCCCCCAGGGGCCCTGCGACTCCGGCGCGTGGACCGGGCTGTCGGGCCCCGTATGAGTCCGGCGCTCTGACCAGGCTGAGCTACGGCGGCATCACGCTTGTCCCTGGGGGCCCCGGCGGCGGAGCCTACACCCATGTCTTAAGGTAGAACCTGCACGCCCGCCACGCCCCTTATGAGGGTTTCCCCCGGGCCGCCCGCGAGGGCCTCCTCGAGCATCAGCTCAGCCCTCCTCCTAGCCTCCTCGACTATCCTCTCACCACACGCGCCGCCTCCGCCGCACAGCTCGGCGACGAGCCTGCGCACCTTCTCCACAGCCTCCCTCGGCGGCCTCGGAGCCACACCCCTTGCAAGCATC
>JAADFC010000039.1 GCA_013153105.1 Thermoproteota archaeon | reverse complement strand
CTGCCGATAATGGCCGCCGACCAGCCCCTGAGGAAGGCCGCCGAGGTGATGCTCGCCAACAAGGCGCTGGCCGTGATAACGCTTGACGTGGAGAGGAGGCCGGAGCTAATACTCAGCTTCCGCAGGCTCGTGAAGACTGTCGCCGAGGGCGTGAACATCGACAAGGAGCAGATAGCCAAGTACGCTGTCGCCGACCCCGCGGTGATAAGGTTCGACGATACCATCGAGGAGGCGCTGCGGGCTATGAAGAAGGAGGCCGTGAGGACGCTGCCCGTGGTAGACTACAGGAACAAGATGGTGGGCTACCTCGAGGCTAGGCACATAGCGTTCAAGCTGTGGAAGCTCCTGCCCTACGGCCTGGCGAGGGTGGAGGCCCAGGCCAGGAACATAGTGGTAATGCCGCCGGACGCGACCCTCCAGGCGGCCGCCAAGGCTATGGACGACAACGGTGTGACCGAGGTGTTCGTACGGAGGAGCGACGGCGAGCTGGCGATACTCCGTGAGTGGGACTTCCTCCGCGCCCTCGCCGAGGGCGCCGACCCCGCCGAGGCCAGGATAGGCGACTACGCGACTGGCAGAGTGATAAAGATTCCCGTAAGCTATGATGCTAGGGCCGCCGTCGAGCTGATGGAGGAGAATGACGTGCTACGCCTCGTAGCGGTGGCGGAGGAGGGCGAGGAAAGGGGCCGCAGGAACCTCCGCGTCGTCACCGCTAGCGACCTCGCCTTCGAGGCGCTGGAGCACCTCGAGAAGGTCGGCCCCAAGGCGGTGGCGCTCGTGCTCGCCAACGTGGAGCCCGGCCGCGAGGAGGACGTGGCGATAAAGCTGCTGGACGTGCCCGAGGTAGTGGAGGTGCTCAGCGTCCCCGGCGTATACGACCTGGTGATAAGGGTGGAGGCCAAGAATGTCGACAGAGCCGCCGAGGTGGTGACCAAGAAGATACGCAGCCTACGCGAGATAAGGGACACCCTCACCCTCGTAGCGGCACCCCTCTACAGGAAGAGGCTGGCCTAACCCTCCCCCGAGCCTTTTCCCGCAACCCCCTCCCGGCCTACGCCGCGGGGGAGTCTCCGCAGCCTCTCCACGAGATCCTCGAGCCTGCGGGGCCTCACACCCGAAACCTCTTCTATGAGGGTTTTGAGGCCATAGTCGTCAACCACTATCACGGCGTCCCGGAGGGCGGCCCTCCACCCGGGCCTCCTAAGGACCTCCCCGGCCTCCCCTGAGGTGAGGGTTATAGGCTCCATTCCCGGCTCGAGGGCCGGGGCCACGATATCGTAGCGGTCCAGGGGGCGTATACCGTGGAAGGCGTCGGAGACAATGATTATGTCTATGTCGCTCCAGAGGTTGAAGTCGCCCCGCGCATAGCTCCCGTAGAGTATCAGTGTGAGCCGGCCCAGCCTGGCCCGCAGCCTCCTAGAGGCCTCCCGGAGCCTCTCCAGGGCCTCAAGCCACTGCCTGGCCCGCCTCTCTAGCAGCCTCGCATAGCCTCCGCACACACTCCTCCACCACGCGCAGCAGCTCCTCCGCGCAGCCCCGGGCTTCCAGAGCGTCGCGCCTCGTATAGCTCTCGAAGGGCGTCGCGTCACCGCTCCACGCGTCGGGGTAGCGGGGCGGTATGTACATCTTGTTGAGCAGCGCCACGCACTCCTGCAGGTCCCTAAGCTCCTCGCACACCTCCAGGGCTCTGCGCCAGAGCCTGATGAGGTCGTGGCCGAAGGACTCGAGTCCCGCCCCCCTTAGGAGCCCCTTGAGTGCGAGCTCGGCTGCCTGCTGGGCCTTGAAGCAGGCCCACGCGTAGAAGCCCGCTCCGAGGTCGGCGTTGACAGCGTCGAGAGTATAGCGGGCTTGCCGGAGCCAGCGGAGGGCCTCGGGGCAGTCGTACAAGGGGCGGCTCCGCCTCCCCGCCATACTCCGGCCGTGGCGCGGGGAGCGTATTAGGGGGCTCGCGTGGGCGCCGCCCACAGCTGGTGCAGGCGCTTTGGCTGCAAGGTTACCCCCGGAGCCCTACCCCGGGGCCTCATTCAAGGGCTTCGAGGTGGGCTTCGACAGGATAGCCGAGTTCTTCTACAAGCTGGCCGAGCTGGCTGACGTGGTTGGCGACGGGCCCTGGAGGCTGGGGCCGGAGAGGCTGCCCGACAGGCTGGAGGTGCCCTACAGGGGTACGGTTAGGGTTAAGCACGGGTTCCCCGTGTTCCAGAAGGGCGGCGTGGTGATGGATGTCACCAACGAGGAGCAGGCTGGGATAGCCGAGGACGCTGGCGCCGTGGCGGTGATGGTGCTCGACAAGCTCCCCTACGATGTCCGCAGGGCGGGTGGCGTCGCCCGGATGGCCAGCGTGGAGGCTATAAGGTCTGTGATGGAGACCATTACGATACCCGTCATGGCGAAGGTTAGGATAGGCCACTACTACGAGGCGCTTGTGCTGGAGGAGCTGGGGGTTGACATGATAGACGAGAGCGAGGTCCTCACCCCCGTGGACGAGAAGCACCACATCAACAAGTGGCTGTTCAAGGTGCCCTTCGTGAACGGCGCCAGGAACCTCGGCGAGGCCCTTAGGAGGATAACCGAGGGCGCCTCCATGATAAGGACGAAGGGCGAGGCGGGCACCGGCAATGTGGCCGAGGCTGTGAGGCACATGAAGATAATAATGGGCGAGATAATGAGGCTGAGCAGCGCATCGCCCGAGGAGAGGCTCCGGGCGGCCAGGGAGATGGGGGTCCCCGCGGCCCTGGTCGAGCTGACGGCCAGGATTAGGAGGCTCCCCGTGGTCAACTTCGCCGCGGGCGGCATAGCGACCCCGGCCGACGCGGCGCTGATGATGTGGCTCGGCGCGGACGGAGTGTTCGTCGGGAGCGGGATATTCAAGAGCCAGGACCCGAGGCAGCGCGCCGAGGCTATAGTGCTCGCCACGGCTATGTGGGACGACCCGGAGGCGGTGCTCGAGGCCCAGGCTATGGTGAGCGAGCAGAAGAGCATGATGGGCATAGACATCCGGAGGCTTAGCCCCGAGGAGCTGCTCCAGACGAGGGGCGAGTAGCCTTGAGGATAGGCGTGGTAGGCTACCAGGGCGGCGTGGCGGA
>JAADFC010000106.1 GCA_013153105.1 Thermoproteota archaeon | reverse complement strand
AGGCTGGCGAGCCTCTACCGGGAGGCGAGGGGCGTGGTCGCCTCGAGGCTCTCTGGGGCTGCCGCGGAGAAGCTGCTTGAGGCTGTGAGGCGCGACGTTGAGTCCTCAGCCACGGTTGCGGAGGCTTCGGCTAAGCTTGTAGCTGTTATCGCCGCCTCCGACAGGGTGTCCAGGCTCGCTGAGAGCATGGAGGCTCTCGAGAGGATAGAGGCTGAGAAGAGGAGGATAGCCGAGAGGGTGGCCTCGCTTTTCGGCCTCGAGCAGCCCCCCGCCGCCTCGCAGCGGGCCGAGGCGGAGGCGGGGGCCCACGCGGCCTAGCACCATTGTAGGCTACCCCGGTGGAGGTGGGTTGTATGTCCGCGGAGGCTGCGAAGGCTGAGCCCCGCATGTTCCTCGCAGCCCTCGGCGAGCTGGAGGCGCAGGCCGAGAGGGCGGGGGAGACGCTGCGGCTCCTGGAGAGGCTGGAGCTGCTCGTAGCCGGTGTCGAGGCGGCTGCGCAGAGCGGCGCGGTGGACGTGTCGAGGCACCGGGCTAGGGCGGAGAGGCTGCTGGAGGCCCTCTCGGCCGACGACTTCGAGGCCGCGCTCGAGGAGGCGGCTACGCTCTGCCGCGAGGTGGTGGCGGAGTATGCGAGGCGGAGGCTGGGGGCCAGCGTCGAGGCGGGCGGCTGCCCCCACCCGGACACGGTGAAGGCTGTAGAGGCCATGCTCCGCGCCGCCGGGCCCATGGAGCCGCTTGTGAGGGCCGCCCTGGCCGCGGGCGCGGATACCGTGGAGAAGCTGGTCTCCAACGCGGGGCTGCTGGCTAGGAGCTGGGGGAGGCTCAGCCAGTCCCTCTCGAGGATACACCGCAGCCTCGCTAGGCTCGAGAAGAGCGTGGGGCTCGACAGGGGGAAGATGACGGCCTGGCTGGCGGCGCGGCTCAGCGAGGCTGCCAGCGCGGCGGATGCGCTGGCGCTGCTGGAGGCTGCGGAGAAGCTGCTCTACACCGCGAGCGCGGTGGCGTCGGAGACTGCTGAGAGGCTGGTTGAGGCGACGGAGGCGCAGAGGAGGTGCGGCGCCTGGAGGGCTAGGCTGCCCTGCCGGCTCCTCGACCGTGCCGCCGCGGCGCTGGCGGCTGCAAGGAGCGAGCTCGAGGCGCTGGACCGGGCTTCTAGCCTCGAGGAGGCCGAGGCTAGGGTTAGGGCCGCGGAGGCGAGGCTCCGCGACGCGAGGCGCAGCCTCGAGGCGCTCAGGAGGCTCTACAAGGCGTTCACCGGCCGTCCAGGCGACGGCGGGCTGGAGGCGCTGGTGGAGCCTCTCCTCGAGCAGCTGCACCGTCACGCGGTGACGATGGAGGAGGAGCAGGTGCTGGAGATACTTGTGGACAGGGGCACCGTCGACGTGATGGAGCTGCACGAGAGCAACCCGAGGCTCAGCAGGGCCGCCCTACGCCTCTGCACGCGCCGCATCGCCCACTGCACCGTCTCCCTCTAGCCCCTGCCGCCACGCCCCCGGCGGGGCCGAGTCGCGGCGACGAGGAGGGAGAGGAGGGAGGCGGTGAGGAAGGGGGTGGCCTCGCCGGGGACCCCGAGGAGGCTGCGGCCCCGCAGGGCCTCGTAGAGCGCGCCCCCCACCAGGGGGCTCACCACCTGCCCAAGGTTCGAGGCCGTGTTCGAGGCTCCCACGAGCGTCGCGGCCGCCGCGGGGAAGAGGGCGGCGTTCCTGGTGAGGGGGAGGCTGCTCCTCGACGAGGCCTGGGCCAGCGCTATCCCAGCCGCGACCGCCAGCGGCGAGGCTGCGACGGCCAGCAGGAGCCCCCCGGCGGCCCCCATTAGGAGCACGCCGGTGAGCACCGCCGCGACCCCCAGCCTGTCGGCGAGCGGGCCCACCGCCAGGCCTATCGCGAACGACGCGAGGCCCGCGGCCAGCAGGGTGGAGCCGAGCATCTCCCTGGTATAGCCCATCCTGTCGCTCAGGTAGTAGACCAGGAACTCTCGCAGCAGCGCGCTCATATACCCCGAGGCGAACGCGGCGAGGAGTATCCACGCTGCGCCGGCCCTCACAGCCTCGACAAGCGAGGAGGCGAGGCCGCCGCGCCTCCGGGGCAGCAGCCCCCGAGGCAGCCTACGCGAGGCCGCCACCAGCAGCAGGCCGCTCGACGCGAAGGCGAGCGAGGAGAGGCGCAGGGTCTCCGGGTTGCCCAGCGGCAGCACGCCGTAGACGCCCTGGCCTATGGTCATCCCGAGGAAGGCGACGGCGAAGTATATGCTCATAGCAGTGGAGGAGCGGCCCCTGCCCGCAGCCAGGCTTGTAGCCACCTGGGTCGCCGGCCACACCAGGCCGCTCAACAGGCCCCACAGGGCGTTAAGCGCCATTATCACGGGTATGCTTCTTGTCAGGGAGGTCAGGTAGACGAGCAGCGATATGAGGAGCATGGGCGGGCCTATCATAAGCCTCCAAGCCCTCTCGCCCAGCGCGTCCGAGGCGACGCCGCCGAGCAGGGCGCTCACCGCCCTAGGCGCCATGAAGAGGCTCGTGAGAGCCGAGACCGCAACCACACCGGCGGCGAGGTCGTCCTGCAGGTACTTGGCCAGCGCTACCCTCGAAAGCCCCGCGGCTACGCCGGCGGCGAACACAGCCGCGAACACGAGGAGCAGCGCCCTTCCAGCGTCCCCGGCCACAGCAGACCCGCACCTCGCCCTTGCAGGCGGCGCTGGCTCAGCGCGCCGAGGGGCGGGGGATAAGCCTGAGCCCCCCGCGGGGAGCCTGGTGGGGCTGCAGGGTTGCCCGGCGGCTGCGGCTGCACGCCCTCGACCAGGCTCTACGGCCTGATAGGCAGCCCTGTATCGAAGAGCCTTAGCCCAGCGATACACTGCGCCGTGTTCCGCGAGGCTGGGGTGGACGCTGTCTACCTTGCCTGGGAGACCCGGCGCGGGGAGCTTGAGGAGACTGTGGAGGCGCTGCGCAGGCTCGCAGGAGGCTTCAACGTAACCATACCCCTCAAGGAGGATGTGACGAGGCTCCTCGACGAGGTTGACGGGGAGGCGGCCGTGATAGGCGCGGTGAACACGGTGGCGGTCGAGGAGGGGAGGCTCCGCGGCTATAACACCGACCACCTGGGGGTTAGGAGGTGCATCGAGGC
>JAADFC010000060.1 GCA_013153105.1 Thermoproteota archaeon | reverse complement strand
CTCGCCGCCGTGGCTGTGGCTGCCGCGGTTGCGCTGGCCAGCGACGAGCTGGCCTTCAAGCCGCTCTGGCACCGCGGCGCGACCAGCCTCACGCTGCTCGTCGCCTCTATGGCTGTGGGGTTCGTGCTGCGCTACAGCCTGCTCACGGTCGCGGCTGCGAGGAACCTGCTCGAGCTTAGGGTTGAGCTGCCCCGGGCGGTGCTATTCACCGTGGGCGGTATAGCCAACTTCACTACCGTCCACCTGGCCGCCCTCGCTGCGGCCGCGCTGATAACGGGTGGACTGCACTGGATGTTCACCAGGACGAAGATGGGCAAGGCTATGAGGGCTACTGCCAGCAACCCCACGCTCGCGAGGATAACGGGCATCGACATCTACGCTGTGAGGCGGCTCACCTGGCTGCTGGCCGGAGGCATAGCGGGCATAGCGGGTCTGGTGTACGCCTACCACACCTACATCAACCCCGAGTCTGGGTGGCTGATGCTCCTGTGGATGTTCGCCGCCGCTATAATGGGGGGCTTCACGTTCCTCGGAACGCTCCTGTCGGGGTTCATACTGGGGCTCACCGAGGCGTTCGTCGGCTACATACTCTCGATAACCCTTGGCGTGGGCACTGAGTACAACATTGTCATAGCCCTGGTCGCGCTTGCGTTTGTGATGCTGTTCAGGCCGGAGGGCCTGATCAGGCTGGAGTCGTACGCGCTCCGGAGGAGGGCCTAGCCCTCCCTGCTCTCCAGGTGGCCGTGATGGTTGGAGGTGGGTAGGCCGTGGCTGAGGTGGCTGCGCTGAGCGGGCTCCTGGCCCAGATAGCCGTGCTGTTCTCCGCGTATGCAGTGATAGCGCTGAGCTTCAACATAGAGTTCGGGTTCACGGGTATACCGAACTTCGGCAAGGCTTTGTTCGTCGCGCTGGGCAGCTACGCGGCGGGCAGCATCACGGCTACAGTGCTGCTCAGCCAGCTGCGGGGGATGCTGAGCGAGCAGCAGCTGCAGCAGATAGCAGGCCTTGGCGGGCTCGAGGCGGAGGGTATGCCCGTCTACTGTACGGGTGGGGCCCGCAACCTGCTGGGCGCGGCGCCCCAGTTCATCGGGATGGGGGAGTTGATGCTCCTGTTCGCTGCGACCGCTGTTATAGCTATGGTCCTCGGCGGCCTCATGGGGGTGCTGGCGAGCTATCCCGCGCTGCGGCTGCGCGAGGACTACCTGGCGATAACCCTGCTGGCGTTCAGCGAGATATTCCGCTACATAACCTACAACAGCCCGTGGCCGGTGTGTGGCAACGCTGGGCTCTCCGGGTTCCCCCACCCGTTCACAGCGCTAGGCCTCCGGGGGGACGTGGCCTACGCGATGCTGATGCTGGTAATACTCGTGGGGGTGTACCTGCTGGTTGACAGGCTTACCAACAGCCCGTGGGGCCGCGCCCTGAAGGCCGTCCGCGACGACGAGCTGGCTGCCGAGGTTTACGGCTACGATATAGCGAGGGTTAGGATGCAGAGCCTGATCATAGGCTCCGCGCTGGCCGCGCTGGGCGGCGTGATGGTCAGCTTCTACTCTGGCAGCGCCGCGGCCGCGAACTACGACCCGAAGCTGACCTTCGACATTATAACCGCGGTGATAGTGGGTGGCACGGCCAACAATGTTGGCGCCGTGTTCGGGGCGTTCGTGATAGCCCTGCTGAGCGTGATGCTGAACCCGAGCGCCCTGAACATAATCGGCATAACTCTCCCAGAGTCTGTGGCGAGGGCGCTGCCATTCACAAAGTACGTAATTATAGGCGTTATAATACTGCTGGTGCTCATGTACCGGCCGCAGGGCGTGTTCCCCGAGCAGCCGCTCAACACGCCGGTGGTTAGGAAGGCCAGGGAGTATGTTGAGAGGGCGCTGCACCGGCTAGCCAGCGCTGCGGGCGGCGCCGCCCCGAGGGCAGCTGAGGGCGAGGGCGGGCAGGGCTAGCCGACGACACCCAGCGCCTACCCCTTTCTCCTTGTAGACACTCTTCTCCCTCCCTCGTAGAGCGTTGCGGCAGGCTCTCACTTTAATAGGGAGCGTCCGCCTCTACTCGGCTGCTCTCGGGGCGTCGCGGGATGCCTAAGAAGAGGCAGAACAGGGGGAGGCACAAGGGCTCCAAGGGCCACACCAAGACGGTTCAGTGCGACAACTGTGGCCGCGTCATCCCCCGCGACAAGGCTATCTGTATAACCAAGTGGTACACGCCGATAGACCCTCAGCTGGCGAGGGAGCTCGAGAAGAAGGGCGCGATAATAATGAGGTACCCCGTCGAGAAGTGCTACTGCGTCAGCTGCGCCGTCCACTACGGCATCGTCAAGGTGCGCCCGGAGGAGGAGCGGAAGGCCGTCCGGGGCCCCGTGGTCTAAGGCGCAGCCAGCTTTTCCTCCTCAAACCCCAGCTCTCCAGGCGCACTAGGTCCGGCTCCTCCCTCCCCCCGGCAGCCGGGTATGGTGGGCCTTCGGGGCGGGCTCGTCCTGGGCGACGGCTCCAGGGGCTCCTCGGGGGGCTGGTGGGTTCTGACGCTGTGGCCCTGGGAGGAGGGCGGCTGGGAGCCGGGGCTGGTGTGGCTCCTCTACACGCGTGTCCCGGCGGGTGTGGGTCCTCCGAGGCGCTGGAGGGGGCTGGTGGGCTACGGCCGTCTCGACGTTGCTGCGAGGGTGATGCTCGCCGCCCTCTATCCTGGGAGGCGGCTGCTGGAGGGTGACGCTATGCTGGTCTACCTCGACGCAGGCGGCTCCGGCGAGGATGGAGGGGTGCTGGTTCTCGAGCCTGGGTGCCTGCCTGGGGGCATGGTGTACGAGAGGGAGGCTGCCTCGGTGCTGCTTGAGGCGCTGAGGGGGCGGCGGTGCCGGCGTCTCAGCGGTGTCACCCTGCGGGGGCTGCTGCTCGCCGCGGGTAGGAGGGGCTACCGTAGGGTTGGGCTCCGCGAGGGCGGGGAGAGGCTGCGGCCGCCTAGGGGGAGGCTGCTGCTGCTCCTCGGGGGCGCTGTGGACCCTCCATGGCGGCTCGTGGAGGGCGCCATTGATGTGTGGGCGGGGGTGGGGTGTAGGAGCTACCTGGCGAGCACGGTGGCGGCGTATGTTAACGCGTATAGGCTCCTGAAGGCTGCGGGGAGGGTGGGGGCGGTGAGGAT
>JAADFC010000090.1 GCA_013153105.1 Thermoproteota archaeon | reverse complement strand
CTCGTCGCGAGCCCCGCGAGGATAGAGAAGCTCATAGAGATAAACAAGCCCGTAGTCAGAGCGAGCTACGAGATAAAGATACTCGAAGGCCCCACAGTGGCAGACATGCTGGACAGGCTCCTCAAGCGGCACCCCCCGCCCACCGGGGGCTAGAGTGAAATAAGCCGCCCCCAGGCCAGCACCGCTGGCCGGCGGGCCTGGCAGGCCACCACCCCGAAGAGGGAGCCTGTCACACCCGCCGCGGCCGGGTTACAGTTGCTGGTCGGAGGTGAGACGTCTATGGCGAGGAGGAGGGGTCGCCGGGGGGAGGAGACGCGTAAGGAGCCCCCACTGCCGAACCCCGAGGAGGGCACCATGCTCTGCGTCGTAGTACGAGTGCTGGGCGCCGACCACCTGCTCATACGCTGCCAGGACGGCGTGGAGAGGAAGGCACGGATACCCGGCAGCCTCCGCAGGAGGATGTGGATGAGGGAGGGCGACATAGTGCTCGCCGCGCCCTGGGACTTCAAGCCCGACCGAGCAGACGTGGTGTACAGGTACACCAAGGAGGAGGTCCGCAAGCTCGCCGAGAAGGGTATAGTACCCCAGGAGCTGATAGAGCTGGCCGAAGAGCTAGCCTAGCCCCCCAGGGCAGCCCTGCTGTTATCACCCCTCCACCTAGTCTCCTTACTGTAACACATGCTTCTACCCTCTACCCCCTGCTCCACTGTGCGAGGAGCCTGGCGAAGTAGAGCCCCGCCAGCATGTAGAACAGCCCGGAGACTAGGTGGGCCGCCGTCAGCTCCAGGTCACCGCAGGCAGCGACGGCTGTGGCCAGGGGCTGCAGGCTGCCCAGCAGCCACTCCGCCGCGTAGCCCCACGCGCTCGCGGCCACTAGCAGCGCTGCGCCACGCAGCAGGAGCCCGGGTCCCGGCGGCTGGAGCCTGGGCGACGAGCTGGCCGCCAGGCCGGCGGAGTAGATGTCGCCGAGGAAGCGGAGCGCCACGGCGACAAGCGCGAGCTCGAGCTGGCTCGCGGCGAAGAAGCCTGGCGAGGCGTACATGGCACCTATGTAGATGAGCGTGCCCGCAGCGCGGGGAACGTAGAGGCTGGCGAGCCATGTAGCCGCGCAGCGGCTGCTGGGGCGGCAGGTGTAGGCTGCGAGAGCTACGAGAAGACCGGCGAGGCGGGCTGAGGTGTAGACCGCGGCAGTGGCTGTGGCGGCTGCTATCGCGGCCCTGCCCTCGGGAGTGTAGGGGCTCGCCTCCATAGCCTCTAACACAAGTAGGCTGCTGCAGCCGGCTTCGAGGCTTACGAGCTGGAGCAGGGCGGCCAGGGCCGCGCCCAGCGCCGCCGCGGCCACTGCCCCGGCTAGCGCCATGTGAATACAGCTTCACCCCGCAGCGGCAGCCGGAGCATGTAGGCCTGCTGCGAGCCGGGGTGGCTCACGATTAGGGTAACTGTGCCCTCAACCCTCACCCGCCAGGAGTCGCGGCCCCAGAGCAGCGTGTAGGGCGCCAAGCCTATGTCCACGTAGACGCCGCCTCCTGTACCTCCGGGGCCGAGCCATGCCGCGGCCCTCACGTGGCTCCTCATCTCAAGCACCACGTTCACAGGCTCGCCATGCAGCATGATTGTCTTGTAGACGTAGTACTCGTGGTGCCACGCCTCTGCACCCTGCTGGAACGTCGAGGGGTAGCCGAGGAGGAGTGAAGCCACACCGGCCATCCCGGCTGCGAGGGGGTTGATGGCTTCCAGGAGTATGGAGGCCGCCCCGGTCATCCAGGAAGCTACACCCAGCGCCCTCGTGGCCTCCTCGCTCAGCCCGCCGCGTCCCAGCCTCCGTGCCTCGAGGACCCTAACGGTCCCGAGGCCCTCGCGCTGCCCGGTGTACTCTAGGGTTATCCAGAGGTCGACGCCGTGGACGTAGGCTTGGGCTAGGCCGGGCTCATAGTAGGGTGCCACTGTGCCGCCCACGGGGATGTAGATGTAGACATGTTTATCCTGGCCCTCCATGCCGGCTAGGGGCCTCTCGCCCGCCACCAGCCCCGCCGCCCCTGCTATTGTCGCGCCCGCGCGGTGGCCGAGCGAGTAGGAGTAGACTGTGACGCTTCCAGGGCTGTTGAAGGCCATGCTCCACATCTTCTCGGACGGGTAGCTCGAGACCATGTAGGGCACCTGACTCTTCGCCCACGACTTGACGTAGAGCCTGGCTCTGCTGGTCACCTCGAGGCGGAGCTTATGCACCCACCAGGTGTAGGGCTCCACCAGCCCGCCGGACAGCTCAACCTTCACCAGCAGCGCGCGGCCCACAACCATGTAGCCCCACAGCGTATACTCCAGCAGGTACGCGGGGACGCGGCAGTAGAACACCTGGAGGCCCCCGGGGCCAGGGTAGCTGGGGCCGCTGCACACCTCGAGGCCCGCCACGTAGACTTTTACAAGCCTGGGCAGGCCCTTGCCGCGGACCTCCAGCTCGAGGCTGCCGCTCCCCAGGAAGGCGTTGCTCGGCAGCGGCAGGTGCAGCGTGAGGGTCCCCCAGCGGGGTATGGGCAGCGCCCCCCGCGGCGTGGGGCCATGCGGCACCGGGGCGCCGGCGGCCTCGCTGTAGAACTGGTACACCCCCGGCCCTCGGGGCTCGGTCTCGGATAGGCTCCACGCATGCGCATGGTAGACTACCGTTGGCGTGCCGCGCACCGGCTCGAGGCGCAGGGCTACCCGGTGGAACCTCTCCGCCAGGTACCGGCTCCCCCGAGGCAGCACTATCACGCCCATCACAAGAGTCCTCCCATCCGAGGACGCCGAGACCACCGGAGTACCGTCGAAGAGCAACGTTGCGCGGAAGAGGCCGGGGCTCCTGGGCCGTATGACTATCCACACCTCGACACGGAGGCTGCGCGGTGGCACGAGGAAGGTGTCCGATGCACTATAGGCGCCCACTAGACGGGCTTCCACGCCGCCCCTGCCTATGAGGGGGCCGAGGCCCAGCCCGGAGACGCTGCCCCAGGCGCCGCTCCAGGGGAGAGAGTCCAGCAGCAACCCCCGGCCAGCGTTGAGCCGCGCCGCCGCGGAGGGCTCCCGGAGCCCCGCGGCCTCCTCCCCCGCCCTGGGCTCGAGGATGGGGGCTCCGGCCAGGTCGTCGAGGTCGAAGCGGTAGACCGCCAGGTGCCCTCCATCCTCG
>JAADFC010000041.1 GCA_013153105.1 Thermoproteota archaeon | reverse complement strand
ATACGCGTAGTCTACCACTTCACGAGCAGCCGGAGCCCCAGCAGCCTGGTAGCCTTGGAGGTCGAGGTGCCCCGGGGGGAGCCGAGGCTGCCGAGCATATCCGACGTCTACCCAGCCGCGGAGCTGCAGGAGAGGGAGCAGCGGGAGATGCTCGGGGTGGAGTTCGAGGGGCTCCGCGACCGCAGGCACCTGCTCCTGCCGGAGGACTGGCCGGAGGGAGTCTACCCGCTGCGGAAGGATTTCCGTGTCCCCGACGAGCCGTTCATGTCCACCAGGCCCTCTGGGCACAGTCTCGAGGACCTCCAGCGCATGCTCGCCGAGCTCGAGGGGGAGGGTGGCAATCAATAATTTCGAAACTTTGGCTGATACAAACAATCATTTTAACAGCTGCACCAGGCTCCGGAGGCTCCCACCATGCAATCTAGCTAACTACCACCCGGACAGGCGTCACCACCTCTGCGGGGTGCCACCCCTACATCCCAGGGAGGCACCCGCCCAAGGCTAACCCGTAGCCCGTGGGGGTGCGCAGGGTCTTGTCCCTCCGGCTCCAGGAGCCCCGCAGCGGGCCGAGCCTCGACATAGAGGAGCTGCTCTCCAACAGCATAATAGTCGACAAGGACCTCATAGTAGAGCTGTACATGGGCTTCGAGAAGCTCCTCCGCTTCGTCGGCGGCCTCCTCTACACCAGCGCCAAGAAGGCCGGGGAGGGCATGGCCGAGAGGATGAGGCAGCGCGGCCTCCTCGGCGAGGGCAACGCGGCCGACGTGCTCTTCTGGAGCTTCGTGGTAAGCGGCTACGCGGAGGAGGTGGAGATAGTAAAGGTGGAGCTCAAGGGGAAGGAGACCAGGCTAGAGGTGCACGCGAAGGGCACACTCCTAGGCTCCAGGCTGAAGAGCAAGAAGCCTGTCGACCAGCCCCTCGCGGGCTTCCTCGCCGGCTGGCTCGAAAAGAGCTACGGCGCCAGGGTGGACGCGAGGGAGACAGCCTGCCAGGCCCGCGGCGACCCCGCCTGCGTCTTCGAGATAAAGATCAAGAAGAGGGTGGACGAGCTGAAGCAGCTCGAGGGCAAGCGCTACAGCCGCTCCGAGCTAACCCGCTCCAAGGCCTAGCCCCCTCCCTCCCAGGGTGAGGGCTTTCAGGGCGCTGCTCCGCGTCACCCGGAACCCCCGCGCCGCCCCCAGCTCTGGGGCGCGGCAGCGCACCCGGAAGAGGAAGATGCAGTCCTCGTAGCCCTGCGCGGCGCACCTCTCCTCCCTCCCGTCCACCCTGCAGCCCAGCAGCGCCTCAAGCCAGCCCGCTATGAAGCCGACTATCGGCTGGTCGACCGGCTTCCTGCTCTTCAGCCTGGAGCCCAGCAGCGCCCCCCGAACCCGGAGCCTCACGGTGGTCTCCCCCTCCCGCACCTCCACGCTCTCGACCACGGCCTCTTCCGCGTAGCCCGCGGCCACGAAAGTGTAGACTATGGACTCCAGCGCGTTCTCCCGCGTCACCCTGCCCCGCTCGGCCAGCCTCCGCGCCATCGCGGCCCCAGCCTTCTTGGCGGCGGCGTAGAGTAGGCCGCCCGCGAACCGTATGACCCTCTCGAACCCCCTATACATGTCTACCATAATGTCGCGGTCTACAAGGATGCCGTTCTCCAGCAGCTCCCCGGCGGTGAGCCCAGGCCCCGTCAAGGCGGCGGCCCCAGGCTGGAATCAGGGGAAGCTTACGATAATAAGTATTGTTGCGACGAGAGACACTCTAGCAGGCTGCGGGGAACCCCCCTTACCCCGCCTGGCAGCTCGGCGGCATACGCAGGGTGGCTGCGGGGATGGTGTACCGGCTCCCCCCGCTCATGGAGCTCAACGCTGCATCGAGGCTGCTCCGCCGCCCGGTCCTCCTCGTCGCGGGCCGCTGTGTGGAGCTGGAGAAGCCCTGGGCGCTCCGGGAGGCGGTGGAGCTGCTCGGCGGCGAGGAGAGGGTGGCGGTGGCCTCCGTCTGCCCCGAGGCGGTCCACATAAACATGGTGGGCTTCAAGCTCGCCGGGGTGATAGCGAGGCTCCGGCCAGAGACGGTGGCGGCGCTTACCACCGACGGGAGCATGCACTGTATACAGCTCCACTACCTGCTGGAGGAACTCGAGAAGATCACCCAGGGAGGCTGGAGGAGGCGCCACCTGGTGGCGTCGAGGGAGGGGCTGGTCGAGGTCTCGCCGGAGACGGTGAAGGCGAGCAGGTTCCTCGCCAGGCTCCAGAGGCTCCTCAGCCGCCTCCCCCGGGAACCCTAAGCGGGCTCTCCGGCGGCGCCTCGGGGTCCACGTCCTCGAGCGGCTCCGCAGCCTCCAGCTCCTCCAGCCTCACCCCAGGCAGCACCGCCTCCGCGGGGGGCCCCTCCGCCGGCGGCTTCCCATGCCTCGGCCCCGGCTCAGCCGCGGGGGCGCCCCTCCGCGGCCTGAGCAGCCCCAGCCCCGCGGCTAGGGCCAGCCTCCTCAGCCGCTGTATCGCCGAGGCGGGGTCCACGGCCTTCGGGCAGACGGCGCTGCAGCTCGCGGCGAAGTGGCAGCCCAGGCAGCCGTCCGGAGACGCTACCATCGCCACCCGCTCCAGCCTCGCCTCGTCACGTGGGTCTGCCACCCACCGGTACACGTGGGTCAAAACCATCGGCCCCATGTATCGGGGGTTGCTGGTGTAGACTGGGCACGCCGCGTTGCAGAGCCCGCACATGATGCAGAGGCTGTACTGGTAGAAGCCCAGAAGCTCCCCGGGCTCGACAAGGAACTCCGAGGAGCCATCCTCAAGCTCCCCCGGGCTCCTCCTAACCACGGTGGGCCTGACGGAAGCGTGGAGCCCCAGCGGCCGCGACATGTCGACGACGAGGTCCCTCACAACCGGGTAGCCGCTCAGGGGCCCAACCTCAACCACGCCGCCCCGCAGCACCCTGGAGACCTGCGTCTGGCACGCGAGCCTAGGCACACCGTTGACCTCCACGCCGCAACTGCCGCAGGCGCCCATACGGCAGCTGTACCTGAAGCTCAGGGTGGGGTCGAGCCTCTCCTTAACGTAGAGCAGCGCGTCCAGCACAGTCATACCCCTACGCCGGGGGACGCGGTACTCGGCAACCCACCTCCGCCCCGACTCGGGGTCGAACCTCCTCACACGCAGCACGAACTCGCCCGCCGCCACCACCA
>JAADFC010000130.1 GCA_013153105.1 Thermoproteota archaeon | reverse complement strand
CCGGAGGCAGCGGCAGCCGGGGACGAGGGCCACGTTGACCAGGGCCAGCGCCACCGAGGCGCCGGCCGCGGCCGCTAGGAGGCTGCGCCTCCTCATCCACCCCCACCGCGCCAGGCTGGGAACCGCGCGGAGCCCTGGAAGGGGAGCTGCACCCTGGCCCAGTAGCTGGGGTCGAGCGCGTCGCTGTTCACCATGGCCACGCGGCCCTCCACCCTCACAGTCCACTCGTCGCCGCTGCTCCAGAAGCGGCCCGGAGGGGGCGAGGCGCCGAGCACCAGGGAGACCCCGGCGGCGCTGCCGAGGCCGCTCTGGAGCCAGCCGGGCCTCGCGACTATACGCAGCCTAGCCTCCCTCACAAGGTTCACCACCTGCCCGTCTATGACCACGCTCCTGTAGGTGTAGGCGACGCTGTAGTCCACGCTGCCGCCCTGGTAGAAGCTGGAGGGGAACCCGAGGAGCAGCGACGCCAGCCCCGCCATCTTCGAGGCTAGGCTGGACACAGTCTCCACGATCATCGAAGCCGCGCCGGCGAGCCAGGAGGCGAGGCCCATGGCACGCATCGCCGCCTGGCTCCTCGGGCCGCCGCCCAGCAGCCTGGCCTCCACCACCTCTAGGTCGCCGAGGCCGGGCCCGGTGCCGGTGTAGGTGACCTTTACAAGCGCCTCTATCGAGCCTACCGCGCCGTCTACGAGGCTGAGCCTGTTAGCCGCAGTGTAGCTTGGAACCCACGTGTTGCCGCCGGCGGGTATGTAGACGTGGATTGTTGCGGGCTCGCCGCTGCCCACGTGGGGCCGGTCGCCTGCTATGAACCCAGCGAAGGCTGTCAGGGTCACCGAGGAGCTCATATGGAGCGTGTACGCCGCCTGGAGCCACTGGGCCGAGAGGGGGTAGCTTAGGCTCCACATCCGGCTCCCGGGGAGGCTCTGCGCGTAGGGCGCCCAGCTCCGGCTCCACTCCCTCACGTAGAGCCGCGCCCTGCTTGTAAGCTCCACCGAAGCCTCCTCCACGCACCACGTGTAGGGCTCCACGGGGCCGCCGTGGAGTACTATCTTCACCGGCAGCGCGCGGCCCAGCCGCAGCGAGCCCCGCAGCACCGGGTCAAGCACGCCGCCCTGGACGCTGCAGCGGAACCTCGGCTCCCCGCCCGGCGCCGCGGGAGCAGCTAGGCCGCTGCAGACCAGCCTGTCGCCCGCGTAGACCTCGACGAACCTCGGCCGCTCACCCCTGGAGCCCCGCAGCTCCACCGTGAGGCTCCCGGAGCCCGCCAGGAGGGGCGCGGGGACGGGGGCGTAGAGGGTGAGGGAGCCGCCCTCCGGGATATACATGCACGGCGGCCCGCCGGGCTGCCGGCCCGCGAGGGGCGCCGGGCCGGCGAGGCGCACCGCGACACGGCGCAGGAAGGGGTCCCAGGGCTGCACCCGGCTCTCGACGGTGGCGTGCACGTGGTACACGAGGTCTACCCTCCCCCGGGGCCGCAGCTCGAGGCCCGCCTCCACCAGGCGCTGCGGCAGCCCCCCACCCTCTGGGGCGTAGACGCGGACGCCCAGGATGAGCCGCTCGCCGGGCCCCAGCCTCGCGGGCGCCGAGACGGCGGGCCTCCCGTCTATCAGCAGTCTAGCCTCGAACTCGGAGGCCCTCCTCGCGGCTACCACCGCCCAGACCTCGTAGCCGGCCGCGCCGCCCGGCACCAGGAACCGGTCAACCGCCCGCACGGGGCGCCAGCCCGAGACGGTGACCCCGCCCCTGCCCAGCAGGGGGCCGAGGCTGCCCCGCAGAGCCTCAGACGACCCCGCCCACGGCGCCGACTCGACGAGTACACGGTCCCACACGCCGAGGGGCAGCGCTGGACGCGGCCCAGCCGAGAGCGGCAGAGGCTGCAGCCCCGAGGCCCCCTCCCGCAGCCAGCCACCCTCCACCCTGAACACCGCGACTAGACTCTCCTCGCTCACCCCGCCCTCGTAGACGGCGACCACCACATGGTCGCGGGGCCCTATGGGCGGCAACCGCAGCCCCGCCGGGTGCCCGACGACCAGGACTCCGCCACCCGGAGCAGCAGCGGAGACGCCGCCTCCGGCCGGCGGCCGCCACGCGGGCCCCACCCGGTCGGCCACGACCAGCAGCGCCCCCCGGCTATCGGGGGGCGAGTAGAACAGCTCCAACACGCCCTCCACCGGCTCGCCCTCCGAGCCGCGCAGCGCAGCCAGCCAGAGGCCCCCGAGACCCATGCTCCAGACGCTGCGGCCGCCGACACGGTAGTCCTCCAGGTACGCGTACTCCACAATACCACGGGGGGCCGGGAGCACGAGCGCAGGAGAGCCCGAGACCACTCCGAGAACCCCGTCCCCCGCCTCAACACCGGCGGGGAGCACAACCGGCATCAGCCGCGCTCCGCCGCCCTCCGCGGCCCAGGCAGCCTGGAGGAGAGCCACGGATAGAAGGAGGGCCGGAAGCAGCAGCCAAGGCCGCATGGCGCTCAGCCGGCGAGAGAGAGAGGCGGGATGCTATAGAGGCTGCTGTAGCCCAGCAACATCACACTATACATGCTACCCGAGCGAGATAGCGGCGGAGCCAGGTAGACGCCGGGGGAGGGCCCTCGGGGAGGGAGGGGGAAACAATAGGAGGCGCCCGCCGCGCCGGCGGCAGGTTCTGGGGCCGCTGGCGAGGGCCTGGATTGCCGAGCCCCCGAGGGGGCGGTGTGGCGTTCTCCCGAAGGCCGAGGCCCCGCCGCTACACGGGGCGGCGCCAGAGCTGGGTCATCCTGCTGCGGCGTAGGTCGAACATGGCGCGGTCGAGGTACCTGTACACGGTGCTGTGCTGCCTCCCCTGTATCAGCATCTCTATCGCCTGCTTGGCTATGTTCGCGGTCTCGTAGTCGCCTATTATCGCGACGTAGTTATCGTAGACGACTATGTACGTGCCGGTCATCTCCTCTATCGTCTTCCTGGCCTTGCCCTTCTCCCCTATAATCCGGCCCTTTATCCTCTGCAGGTGGTTCGGCGCGTCGCCCACAAGCTGCTTCAGGTCTATCACCACCAGCACCTGGTCCTCGTCGAGGAGCTTGAACGCCTTCTCCGGCGGGAACCCGTAGGCTATAGCCCTCACCACCTCCTGCGCCTTCATAACCATGTAGGGCGGCACGTCCGGCGACTCCGGCTCTATAACCACCATCCCCGTAGTGCTGTCCACGGTTATCCTGGTACGAGTCCTCCTCATAAGCTCCAGCTTGACTCTGCCGCCCTCGCCTATGAGCACCCCTATCCGGTCCAGGGGCACCTTGGCGTAGAGGCGGAGGGGCACCCCTACCCAGCGCTGGCCTCCGCCCGCTCCTCCCGCCGCTCGGGGCACCTGGTCTCGCACCGCTTCACCCACCCCACCAGCTCCTCGGGGGGCGGCAGCTCCACCCCATACTCCTTCGCGAAGAACCGATAAATGTTAGAGACGTCGTGGCGCAGGAAATCCTCAGCGTTCGGGTGCTCCAGGCTCACAGCCTGAGCCACGTCTATAACGTAGAGCCTCCCGTCCAGGTACATGAGGTTGAACTCGCTGTAGTCCGCGTGGACCAGCCGGGCGCAGCAGTAGATGCGGCGGTACTGCTCCAGCGCCTCCCACGCCAGCCGCTCCAGCTCCCCCTCATCCAGCTCCGGCGCCGCCTCCCGGAGCGTGGGCGCCCGCAGCCCGTCGCGGCCTATGAACTCCATCACTATGATATTCTGGTAGACCAGGTAGGGCCTGGGGACCGAGACGCCGGCCTCATACATCCTCTTCAGGTTCCTGAACTCCTTCCGGGCCCACGCGAAGAACAGCTTCTTAGTATTACTCGTGTCCACATTGCGGAACCTGGGGTCGCCCAGCAGGTACTTCTGGATACTCTTCCGGAACTCCGCCGTCACGGTAAGGTAGATCTTGACCGCGTACTCCTCGCCCCTCCTCCCAATAGCCCGGTACACCCTCGCCTCCTTCCCCGCGCTCACCACCCCAGCGAAACGGTCTATCCGCAGACGCCTCATAACCTCGTAGGCTGCCAGCAGAGTCTGCCGGTCCCAGACCTCCTCAACGGTCTCAAACAGGTCCTTGTCCTTCAGCCTCTTCCTCCTACCCACCCAGAGCCGGCACCCCCAGGCAAGCGCTGCGCGGAGGGGAGGAGCGGCGCAGCCAGCCCTATAACAGTTCTCAAAGGAGAGGCGGGCGGGGTAGCCGCGGGGGAGAGGATGAAAAACAGCCCTTCTCCGCGGGGCGGCGCCGTGGAGGCCGCTAGTACTCCTCGAAGAGCGTCTTCGCCTCGACCTTCTTGGCGGGCGTGAGTAGCGTGTAGAGGAAGTATATCGCCGCCGCCGTGAGGAAGGCTATGAACGCGTAGGTTATCGCTACCACGCTGGGCAGCAGCGCTATCTCGTTCACGCCGTGCCTGGCGTACTGCAGCAGCGGCAGGAACTGGTCGCCATAGGTGTTCCTCAGCTCCTCCAGCACCTTGACCGCGCTGGTGCCGGATCGGTCGACAAGCACTATACTGTTAATCTTCGCGACAACCATGGGCAGTGCCTCGGGCGGCGTTATGGAGACCGCGTACTTGGTCACCAGGTCCTCCAGGGGTATCCTGCCGGCGAGCACGTCGGGCCAGGCGGCTATGAAGAACGGGTACTGGCTGAACGCGTTGAGGTACTCTCCCACCGGCACCGCCAGCACCGCGGCGACGCCGGCTGCGAGCAGCAGCTTGGCCGCGCCCTCGTCGAGGCCCCCGCGGAGCGCCTTGGGCACCGCGGCGGCGAGCGCCACGAACTGCACCGCGAACAGTATCATCTTCAGTATGAACAACCAGGAGACGTCGTAGAAGGCCTTGCCGTCAGCCACCTTCCAGCCGAGGCTGGCGAACACGTTGTTGAACTTGTAGGGCACCGCCTGGAGGCTGAGGGCGTACCAGAGCCCGAGGAATATCATCAACACCGCGCCGACAGCCGCGGGCTTCGCCATTATCCTAACGACGCGGAGCGCTAGCTCCCTCTCCTCGCCGCTGCTCCTAGCCGCCTTGTACGCGTAGCCGCCCATCACAGCGAAGAAGGTCACCGTGAAGGCCGCCACTATACTCTTCACGTAGAGCGGTATGGTCGTCGGGTTCCTAGCGATAGCATCCACCACCGCCAGGCCGTACTTGACCTCGCCCCCCACAGCGTTGACCTGCAGCCCGGCGGGTATGTTGAGGAACCCGAACACCGCACGGAACCCCAGGGGTATCAGGAGGGCGCTGACACCCAGCGCCAGGCCTATCGCGTAGAGCGCCGGGCGGCTGAACCTGTCCCAGCCATACCAGAAGGACACTATGGCGAAGAAGTGCAGCGCTATCATCAGTATCGATATGGCGAAGGGTATCAGCGCAACGTGGCCTGCGACGCCCAGGAAGTCGGGGTAGTAGCTCAGTATGAACACCGTGAACGCTGTGCCGAAGACGCCGGCAAGGCCGTAGGTTGCGGCGTAGAACCTCATCAGGCTCCTAGCAACCTTCTCCAGGCCCTGGTCCCCCGTCTTGTCAGCCTTCCACTTGAAGTACGGCACAAGCCACGCCAGCCCTATGCCGAGGTTCACCATTGCTATGTGCCAGCCGAACATGAACGCCAGCCACGCCGGCGCGAGACCTATCACAGCGCCTCACCCTCCACCCATACACCCGCTACACGCAGTCCCTCAGACCAGATACTTATACCTATCCACCCAGGGTACATGGGTACCATGCACCGGCGCGTGGAGCCCCACGCGTACCGGAACCGGGAGCCCGCCGGGGAGACCCTAGACGTACAGTCTCTCAGGGTAAAAACCAGGACGGGGGGTGTACCCTTAGGCCTGGCCCATGGCCTTCTTGCCGGGGAGCCAGAGTATCCTCCACACCGCGTAGACCAGCACCGCCAGTATCGCGATGTAGTAGATGGCTACAAGCGCCAGGCTGCTGGCCAGGTGGGCCAGCGGGTTGGTGGTGCCGGCCACGTCAACGGTCATCATGCCGTATATGGTCCAGGGCTTCCTGCCTATCTCCCTCACCGCCCAGCCCATGTTGCTGACGACCTGGCTTATCACCGCGAACAGCAGGGCTAGGCTGAGGAGCCACCTGGGCCTCCCCTCTATCCTCACCAGCCTTAGCAGCCTGTCGGCCCAGCCCCACCTGTCCCTCATAGCTACCAGGGCCATTACGAGGCCGTAGAGGCCCATGAGGAAGCCCAGGCCCACCTTGGTGTAGTAGATGTAGTGGAGTATCAGCGGGGGCCTGCAGTCGTAGTCGGGTAGGCCGGTGACGCTGCAGCGGCAGTAGTCGCCGGGTATCTTGTCGTACCTGGGTAGCCCGACGTTGGGGTCGCCGTAGGCTAGCATGCTCATCATCTTCTCGACGAGGCCCTCCGCGCGCAGCAGCTTGGGTATGCTGGTGAAGCCCTCCGCGGTGCCCTCCATAGCGGCGAACTTCTCGGGGTTGTAGTGGGCTACGGCGACGCCCATCTCGTGGCCGCTTATGAAGCCCTGGTAGGCTATCAGCACCGCGGCCAGCACCGCGGTGAACCGGAACCCTGTCTCGAGGTACCTCCGGTACTCGGGGTCGACGCCCTCGCCGGCGCGGAGCAGCCTCATGGCGAAGCCGGCCATGGCGGTGAACGCGCTCACCACCAGGCCCGCGCCGAGCACGTGGGCTATGCTGGCCGGGAAGACCGGGCTCTTGAAGGTTATGGTCAGCGGCCCGACAGCCTTAACGGTAGCGAGCACGATGGGGTCGAGCACGTTCTTCACAGGGAGCTGGGCGAGCGCCGCTACTATAGCCTTCGCATCCGGCTGCTGGGCCGCGAACGCGGCGCCGGCTGCGGCCAGGTAGGTTTCAGCCCTGGTCATAGCGACGAGCCGCTCGAGGTACTCCCTAGCCTTCTGGGGGTCCTGCGCGAACATGGCGGCGAGCTTCTGCTCCACCGCCGCGGGGTCCAGCACGCCGGCCTTGACTAGTACGCTGTCCTTCAGCTGGACGCCGGTGTAGGCCTCGCGCACCAGCTGCTGCACTATCCTAACCGGCATCCTCACTATGACTGCTGTGGTCTCGTAGCCGGCGAGGCTTATCTTAGCAGTGGCCGGCTGCCCCGCCTGATCCGTCACGACTTCGACCCCGGCTGCGAGAAGCTTGTTAACGTCGAGCAGCTCGAGTATCTCCTGGGGCACCGCTATGGTGAGCTTGGGGTAGCCCTGGTTGTACATGTAGACGAGCTTGCCGCCCTCGACCTGGACCGCTGGGACCACGCCGGTGGGGGCCACCATGAAGCTGTTGACGCTGACTATCATGCTGGCGCTGTACCAGGCGCCGAGGAAGCCGAGGAACGCCACGGCAGCCAGCGCCTTGACCGGGAGCCGGTTCCACCCGTACCATAGCAGGTAGAGGAACACCACCTCCATCATGAACGCGAAGATCTCCGCGTAGAGTGGGAAGTAGATGTAGCGGCCTGCCGCCTCTGTCAGGTTGGGCCAGAGGAGCACTAGGCCGAACTCGCTGCCCGTGCCGGTCGCGGCGCCGACCGCGAAGACTACTATGAAGCCCTTGGCGAGGGTCCTGGCGAGCCTCATCCAGACCTGGTCCCCTGTCCTGATGTACTGGATGAGCGCTAGGAAGGTGAAGAACGGCAGGCCCAGCACGTACTGGAGGATTATCCAGTGCACCGCTATGCCGATGAAGGACAGGAGCCTCATGCCCGCCAGGGGGTACTCGCTCCAAGCCGGGTACGCGGCTGCCTCGACCACAGCGGCCCACCTCGCCGAAGCTTCCCGCCGTACCCGTACCTGGTTCCGCTACGCCCGTTTCTATGACGCGCGTGAAGGCCCACTGCTTATTTCTCTAGCGTGGTTTATTGTGGCGGATAATCTTCGACGGTGCTGAAGAACCCGGCGGCCCCGGCGACGCGGGCCGCCACCCTGGGCTACACGGTTCCCAATGTTGAGTGGAGGGGGGAGGCAGCCTCCACAGCTTCAACGCCGCTAAAGCCCAGGCATGGGCGAAGGGGATAAAGCCGGACCACCGGGGGCTGCGCGGATGATACGGAGGCCACGGTCTGGGGCCGTCGTCTAGCTTGGCAGGATGCCGGCCTGGGGACCCACCCCGCACGCGCCCCAGGCGCGTGGGCCGGAACGCCGGTGGTCCCGGGTTCAAATCCCGGCGGCCCCACCACCCAACATGTCCACCCAGTACCCCGCCTCCTCCTCGCTTCTCGATGCGGAGCTCAGCCGTCCGCGGGCCAGGCTGCGTGTCCGATCCTGGGGTACGGTTCTGGCGTAGGGTCCAGGCGTGTGCCGAGCCCTCTCTTCTTTCAACTCTAGGCGGGCTGGTTCCCCCAGGTCTAGGTCTATATCTATTTTAGCGTCAGGCCGGTATGAAGGAGTGTAGGGAGTTGAGGTATGGTGCAGAGGCACAGTGGGAGGGGCCTGCGAGGCCTCTCCAACACCCTGGCAGGCCTCATCATACTCTCATTCATGCTGGTGGCGGTGCTACCCTTCATAGTCAACGTGGTCACAGGCGGTGCGCAGGCGAGCCTCCGCGTCGCGAGCCTCGCGGCCGAGGAGGTGAAGGCGGCGAAGCCAAGCCTCAACGTGACCCTTGACGTCGACGCCTCAACAGCCAACACGAAAGTCTACAAGATAGAGAATATAGGCTCCAAGATGGTCGACGTCGAGGCTCTCCTAGTAGAGGCAAGCAATGGCCAGGCTTACGTAGTGGTGCCAGGCAACTGCACCAGCCCCTGCACCCTCCCCGGCACAACAACCATAGTAGACGTCGACCCAGCAGTCTTCAGCGAGCCCCTGCCCAACGGGGTGCTACGCATACTACCCAGAGGCCTGGCCTACGTGAAGATAACCAACGGCAGGCTTCTCGGCGTCGTAGACATCTACGGCGGCTACGTCACGCCACAGACCCCAACCATAAGCCAGGTGACAGTGGCACAGTACGCCGAGTACGCCGCCGTGGCGGGCAGCGTGCAGACCAACTACTTCCAGCTCAGCAACTACACCGACCTAAGCGACCTCCTCAACAGCAACGACGTGGCACTCGTGACTGACCCCGCCGACGAGACCAGCGACCCCGACATACTCTGGCAAAACATGCTAGAATCAGTCTGCCTCGTCGACGGCGACTGGGTAGAAGGCGGCTTCCAGCCACTACTTGTCAAAGAAGAAATTAGAGGCATCCTAGTCTATAACATACAACCCCTCGCCGGAGGCTTCGTAATAGGAGGAGCAAAACCACACATATACAGCGAGCCATACTACGGGAGCGGGTTCTTCGGAACATTCTACAGCATAGCCCCCTTCAACTACAGCAGCGCAGGCGTAATAGCAGCATACAACGACCCCAACAACTGGTTCGTAATCTTCCTAGTTCCAGACATCGACGACATAATACGGCAGAAAGGAGGGAAGAGTAAAAATATAACATATGACTCGGCAAATATGTATAGCGTTTCAAGAATAACAAATGACTATGTACTAAACGATTTACTCGCAAAACTAGGGGAACATGTTTACAACAGCTACGCTACTGTACTGCAATCAGTCGTTGTTGCAGACTCAGCGGAGCCTGAAACATATCGTACAAACCTAGCGTTTGATACGAGAAACCTAGGCCTCGTTGCTACAGTACTACTAGAGGACAACGGCACAGAGTATATAACCTTCTACTGTCCGCCGCATGCGCTTACGGCCGACAAACTTCCAGATGGTTATCTCAATATCACCTTGAACCAACCATGCCCTGGTGTGTACGTTCACATTGATAATTACGTATTTGATGAAGACTATGTAACCGCTGGAGCGGGAGAGATTACCGGGAGTATCGAAACACCATCATACATACTCGTGCAGCCCGACGCATATATAGAGTTCAATGGCACCTATATTGGGAGTGTTAACGATGGCTCCGCTCTAGCTCGTCTAAATGGCTATAGTTTTAAGAAGCTTGACGAGAGCAGCGCTACGCCTGGCGTGTGGACGCCGATTAAGGTAAAGGTCAATGGTCTCACAAGCATGTTACAGACTAAAGTTAGTATACTCGAATATGATTATACTGCAAATGATTATAGGTATGTATACTACGAACGGAACAGTACTAAGGCATTTGGGTTCTACTATTACAGCGGTGCAATTCTACCGTCAGGTACACATGTAAGTTATGGCATTCATATTTATGGTTTAGTTAATGCAAGCATAACGCTCTTCGAGTTCGAGGACGGAGCAACAAGCGGCTTAGAAGCATACACAATGTTTCTCGATACCGATAGCAATGGGTTGAACGAACTGATATTTATGACGGAAGATAACTACGTCGGGTATAGCAATACAGTGGATGAGAATAATGATGAGTTGCTTGCAACGTTAGGCCTCATAAAGGGGTATGCTTACAATAAGGGGACAGGCTGTCTCGATTATACGCCAAGTGTTATGTATCTCAAGTTCCTTGATAGATATGCTGTTAATGGTAGTGAGATCGCGCAGGTTTCAGTGCAGGTTAGGTATAAGTTCCATGACGCTGCAGGCGATGACGTCGACGATGTAGATGACCCCATGGAGTTCCTTATGACGTTCCGACTTATAGATAGCGAGGGCAATGTCTACTCGACGACTGATTACATCTATCAGCAGTTGATGGGTATAGAGGATACTTGGCCTCCTAACATGAACTGGGTTAGTGATAGTGTCTTCCTGCTTGTGCCTAACGAGAACAAGATGTTCTACATAGTATTTGGTGTCAACGATCCTTATGCTGGGTGGCGAGAGGATAATGGCGACATAGATTTCACGTATGTCGATGACCTGGAGTTTACGATTGCTATAGAGTGGTTGGGCATGTGGTACCTGCACCGTTAACCCTATCCGCGTTTTTCCGTCGTCTCTCAACGTGCTCCACGGGAGGGACGGCTCCTGATTGTTGCCCCTTCAGTCCCTTTGGGGGCGTGGTGTGAGGAGAGGCTGTTGCCGGCGGGGTGGCTTGGCTGTGGGGCTGCGTGGTCAGGCTGAGATAATATCCACCGTGATCATTGTGTCTGTTGCTGTGGCTATAGCGTTGAGCGTGATATACTATCTTATCCCGGTGTTGACGCAGAACCGTGTGTTGTACCAGCTTCAGGCTACTCTTGCTGAGATAGCGGCTGGTACGAGGACCGCTGTGGTGTATGAGGGTAACTATACGGTTAACGGGATCGACGTCTACACTGTGGTGTTCAGCCTGAGCAACCTTGGCACGGTTGGGGAGGTTGCCTACTACGCTGCCGTAATGGCTTTCACGGAGGATATGCTGCCTGTGGGCTGGGCTAACTATACGATGTACAGGCTTAACGGGACCGCCGCGCCAGCCGCGGTTAACGATACCGGGTGGGTTAGCCTTGCCGCCGACGCGTTCCCGGTGCCGGCGGGCCTGGTGTACCTCTACATACGCGACGGCTACTACCGGGTGGACCAGCTGAGAACGTTTGATCCGGGGTTTGGGTCTGCGAGGCTGACGCCGCTGGGTATCATAAAGCCGGGTGAGGCTGAGATATTCAGGGCGGACATCTACGGCTACAACACGACTAGCGTCCGGTATGCTCTGGTGGTGTTCGTTGAGGCTAACGGGAACTTCTTCGAGGTGCGCCGCATCTACCTCCGCGGCTAGCTTCCTTCTAGGGGTCGGGCCTGGGTGGGGTTACCCCTGTCTGGCCCTGGTATTTTCCGCGGTAGGGTCTGGCTACGGGGGTTGTGGTTCTGGCGAAGACTACGTGGAGGAACCTTGTGCCCGGGTGGAGTATGACGGGGTAGGCTGAGCCGATTATCTCTATGGTGACCTGGCCGCAGAAGCCGGCGTCTATCACTGTGGGGGGTATGTAGATGCCGAGCCTGGCGTAGGTGCTCCTCACGTTGACTAGGCCTACGAGGTCGTCTGGGAGGCAGACGGTTTCGAGTGTGGTGGCGAGGACGTGCTCGTAGGGCTCCACGCGGAAGCCCCCGTTGCCGTTGAGGGTTGTGCACTGGTAGTAGGCCTCGGGGTCGAAGGGCTTCGCCGTGTCCAGGGGCGGGGCGCCGCTGCGGAACCTGCAGAACTCCCTCCCCAGCCTTAGGTCCACGCCGTTCTCGCGTATCGTGTCCTCGTGGAGGGGCTCGATGCGGAGCAGCCCCCGCGCCAGGTACCACTCTATGTCGCGGTCGGCGAGGATCATAGCGGCGTCCCGGCCTGGGGGCTGCGGTGCTGCCCGGCGGGTAGGGGTTCGGGGCCCGTGTTACCCTCCTCCTCCGGCTGCACGTTTTATTGTTTCTAGTCTCTGTATTGTTTAGTATCTAGGTATTTCTGCCGCAGGTGCTCCAGCGTGTAGCCGGCCTCGGCTTGCGGGGTGGCTTTTGCTTGGCCGATGCACAGGCTTCCATGCTTCTGCGCATGTGCAGCCTCTACGCGGCGCTGCTGAGCTTGGAGGCGCTGCCCCAGCTTGCGGGGGAGCTGACAGGCTCGTTGGGGTTCGCTGCGCTGGTGAGGGTTTTCCGGAGGGTCTCGAGGATGTTCGCGCTGCGTGTGCGGGAGTACTGTTGCCCGGAGGCGGGGCCGGAGGGTTTCCTTGTGGAGGCTGCAAGGGCTAACATGGAGGCGGGGGGTGCGTTCGAGCTGCTGCCTGTGGCTGTCGAGAGGGTTGATGGGGTGCTGCGGGTCGTGTTTCGCCGGCGTACGGGGTGTGGGGCTGAGCCGCTCCTGTGCCTGGCCCCCTTCCTGGGCCTTGTCGCCGGCGTCTACGAGGCTTATGGTAGGAGTGTTGTGGTCGGCTCTGACCGTGGGAGGGTGGCCTCCTTTAGGGGTGTGGTGCGCGTGTACCCCGGGCGGGCCGCTGGGGGCGAGGCTGTGGTCGTGGCTGAGGCCGGCTAGCACTGGCGGGGTGCCGGTGGCTTTTCACGTGGCAGCATGCCAGCTCGAGCGTGCCGGCGGGGGCTTCGACGGCGAGGAGCCCCTCGGCTGTCACTCCCAGGGCGACGCCGTGGACTGTGCCGTGGGGGGCCTCGACCTCTACCTCCGCGCCGCGGAGGTGGTCGAGGCGGGCTGCATGGGCTATGCAGCGGCGGGGCTCCTCTAGGGCCTCGAGGGCCGCCTCGACCGCCTGCAGCGCTGCTTCGGCTATGCCTCCCTGGTAGCCGTGCTGGGCTAGGCTGGCTGCGTGGGGTGTGGGGGGCGGGTTGTGGACGTTGACCCCGATGCCTACGCGTAGCCTGCCGCCACGGTGTTCGACTAGTATGCCCGCGAGCTTCCTGCAGCCCACGTCTACTATGTCGTTGGGCCATTTCACCTCGAGGATTCTCCGGCCTAGGAGCCGGTTGAGCCTCTCGGCGAGGCAGCCTGCGACCGCGACGGGGTAGCCTTGGGGCGGCTGGGCTTGGATGTGGACTGTGAGCCATGCGCCGCCCTGGGGGCTGGCCCATGGGCCGGTGCGTCCCCTGCCCCGGGTCTGCTCGGCCGCTAGCACCGCCGCCGGCAGGAGGGGCGGCTCCGCGTCCATGGTTGATGGCGTCTTGTCGTATGCCTCTATGAGGCGGAGCCTCCGGGTGTACACGAGCGGGCTCCGACTATAGTCGAACATGGGGTTCGCCCTTCGCCTAGACCTTGTCTAGTCTTAACCGATGCCTACCCCGGGGCCCCGCCGGAGCGACTCCCTGGCCACGGGCGCGGCCGAGCGGCCCGTGGCCCAGCCCCGACGCGCGGCCGGGGGGTGTTAACACCGTCTCGCCGGCCGCGGCGCCGGGGCCCCTGGGTGGAGCTGGCGCTCACGTGTATCCAAGGCTCGAGGCGGGGCGGTAGGCTGCTATGGTGCGCGTGCTGGTGGCCGCGAGGGGCGAGGCGGCTGTACGCGTGGCCAAGGCTGTCCGGGAGCTGGGCTGGGAGCCGGTTACCGTGTACACGGTGGACGACAGGCTGAGCCCCCACGTGCGCGCGGGGGCCTTCTCGGTGCAGGTCGAGTCGTACACCAGCATAGACTCCATAGTGGAGGCGGGGGTCAAGGCGGGGGCTGACGTTGTACACCCCGGCTATGGCTTCCTCTCGGAGAGCCCCGAGCTGGCTGAGAAGGTGCTCGAGGCCGGCATGGCGTGGGCGGGGCCGAGCCCCAGGGCTATGAGGCTGCTGGGCGACAAGTGGGAGGCCAAGCGCCTGGCCGAGAGGGTCGGCGTGCCCACCCTCCCCTGGTGCGAGGCCCGGAGCCCCGGCGAGGCGGCGAGGTGCGCGGAGAAGCTCGGCGGCAGGGTGGTGTTGAAGGCCAGCCGCGCCGGCGGCGGCAGGGGGCAGCGGGTGGCTGGGAGCCCGGAGGAGGCGGCGAAGCTCTACCGGCTGGTCGCCAGGGAGGCTGCGCTGGGCTTCGGCGGGGGCGGCGTGGTATACCTGGAGAAGCTGCTTGAGAGGCCCCGCCACGTGGAGGTCCAGGTGCTCGGCGACGCTGACGGGAGGGTGCTCCACCTCTACGAGAGGGAGTGTAGCATACAGAGGAGGAGGCAGAAGATAGTCGAGGAGGCTCCGAGCCCGCTGGCGGAGCGGCTGCGCGGCCTCCGGGAGCGGCTGCTCGACTACGCCCTGCGGCTCGCGGAGGAGGCGGGCTACACGAGCGCGGGCACCGTGGAGTTCCTCGTGGACCCCCGGAGCGGGGAGGCCTACTTCATAGAGGTGAACACTAGGCTCCAGGTGGAGCACGGTGTCACCGAGCTGGTCACCGGCGTCGATATAGTCAGGGCGCAGCTCCTCGTCGCCGCCGGCAGGCGGCTGCCTTACCGGCAGGAGGACATCCGCCTCCACGGCTGGGCTGTGGAGGCTAGGGTCTACGCGGAGGACCCCTGGA